>NZ_JAUBVR010000086.1:0-7305 GCF_036705955.1 Microcoleus sp. A6-C6
TGTAGACCCACTGCATCGTCATGTATCTACAGCTCGACTTTTGAAGCAAGCTCAGCAAAAACCTTGACAGGGCTAGCCCACGGAGGCCTATGCCCTATGCCGGAAGCGTACCTGATCTTTCTGAGAAAGGCTATATATCAGATCAGCGAAGATGAGACAGCAGTTGAAACCGCTTCTTGCCAAACGATGTCAGCCGGACGCCGACTGAAGAAAATAACATAATGTCAGATGTCCGGTCTTTTTCATCAACCCGCCTCCGCGGGTTTTGTTTGTGTAGATGCGGTTTCAACCGCCCCGTCTTCTTAATATTGAGGAACAGACGAATCTACTTCTTGACTCCAAGCATTAATTCCGCCCTTAACATTAATCCCCTCAATTCCCGCTTCCTTCAAAATGCCCAAGGCCTTCGCAGAACGCCCGCCCATTTTGCAATGTGCAATCAAGCGATGCCCGTTCAACAATTCCTTGACCTTAGCAACACCTTCGCCGTGTTCGATATCCGGCAAAGGAACCAAAACTGACCCAGGAATTTGAGCAATTTGATACTCGTTAGGATTGCGGACATCTAACAATACAAAATCCTTCGCACCGCTGTCGATTAACTTTTTAAGTTCAGTGACAGTCATCTCAGAAATTTGCTGTTGTTCTTGCGCTTCCTGGGCTTTAGCTTGAGGAATGCCGCAGAATTGTTCGTAATCGATTAACTTTTCAATTACGGGGCGCACTGGATTCGGCCGCAGTTTCAATTCGCGGAATGTCATTTCTAAGGCATTGTAAAGCAACAATCTGCCGCTCAAGGTTGTGCCTTGACCTAAGATAATTTTGATAGCTTCCGTTGCTTGGATAGAACCGATAATACCGCACAAAACGCCTAAAACGCCGCCTTCGGCACAGGAAGGAACCATCCCTGGAGGGGGTGGTTCTGGGTACAAATCGCGGTAATTCGGGCCGCCTTGGTAGTTGAAAACTGTTGCTTGTCCTTCAAATCGGAAGATGGAACCGTAGATGTTGGGTTTGTTTAAAAGGACTGCAACGTCGTTCATCAAATAGCGAGTCGGGAAGTTGTCCGTGCCGTCGATGATGATATCGTAGGGAGTGGCAATGCCGATCGCATTTTCGGAACTAACGTGAGTATTGTACAAATCAACTTGACAAAAAGGATTAATTTCTAAAATCCGATTTTTCGCCGACTCAATCTTCGGTTTCCCAACCCAAGAAGTGCCGTGAATTACTTGGCGCTGCAAGTTGGAATGGTCTACAACATCAAAGTCTACAATCCCAATGCGGCCAACACCGGCGGCTGCTAAATACAGCAGCAGCGGCGAACCGAGTCCTCCCGTACCGATGCAGAGTACGCTGGCTGCTTTGAGACGCTTCTGCCCTTCCAATCCAACTTCTGGGAGGATGAGGTGGCGAGAGTAGCGTTCGTATTCTTGTTTGTTGAGCTGGATCTCGTCCAGATTAGGATTTAGCATGATATTCTGTTATAGGCTGATTTTGAATTATATCCTATCTGAATTTTTCGCATTTTTGCGTGTTTGTTATTTTTACTAACTATTTCTTAATCTGAGTCGGTTCGACTGCGACAATTTCCTCTGCTTGAAAGTAGCCCTCTGCGTCCAGACTCCAACTGCGGAGGTCTTGTGAACTGCCTTGTCGGACGGACACTATGATGTAGGAGTATTGGGCCCATGCCAATGTCCGATCGCACTCCGAGGGCACTGCGGGATTATCTGGGTGAGAATGATATATGCCGATGATGTCTAAATTGCGATCGCGCGCGTGTTTCATCGCCCGCAACATATCTTCAGGTCTAATAGCATATCTGCGTTGTTCTGTCAAGTCTTTTTGTTCCGGCCAATTCTCCTGGGCTTCGGCACTCCAAGCGTTGTCAGTCGGCACAACTTCTACTAAAGTTTTAACACTGTGTGCGATCGTACCTAACAATAAACCGCAGCATTCTTCAGGATAAGCGCTTTCGCCGTGGCTGCGGATGGATAACAGTTGTTCGGGGGTAAGTGCGATATTTTGCATTTTCTTTTAGGCTTTTTTTAATGAACTGCTTTGGCCGCGCGCCAGCGAAGAGAAGGGAAGAAAAGATTTTATAATTGATTTTGGATTATCTAGCTGTTTGCAAAACATTTCTATAAGCAATCACAGCTTCAGTCTGGTTATCATATCCTACATATTGACTCAACACAGAAAAATCTAACTCAGGTAAAAATTCACTACTCGAAATTAACTCATAACCAGACTCTCGCAAATGGTAAAGAGAAAATCGGTCATCCGCCCAAAACCAGACTTCAGGAACCTGCAAACCGCGATACACATCCAGTTTATCAACTCCGCCGCTAGTCAGAGCAATTTCTATCACAATATCCGGGACTTCTGCAAGTAAACCCAAACAGTAACACTCATCTGGTTCCGCACCCCGTCTCACGGCTTCGCTGCGAAATGTAGCATTTCCGTAACCGTTGAGATTAATTAGCCTTTCAACTGCATAAATTTCTATCAACCGCGCAATAATTGTTTTGAGTCTTTCGTGTTCTGGCGAAGTCGTCATAATAATTTCTAACGTTCCTTCCAAGTAAGTCATCCGGGGGAATTCATCGACAAACATCTCGGAAAGTTGCTCGTATTGTCCCCAAGTCACATCATATAAAATAATGCGCTGTTCGGTAGCTGGTTCGAGAGTTTTTGGATCTAAAAGTAGCATAATTAATTACCTGCACTTAGATATCTAAACGTTAGATTTTTCTGATTTTCTCACCCTTATTCTCTGTGATCTCTGTGCCCTCTGCGGTTCAAAAAAAAATCAATTTAGCTAACTAACAGTAGGGTGTATCAGGCCCAAACCCTTAGCCTGTAGTCAAAACATTCAAACCTGACGCACCCTACAATAGCTATCTAGCCATCAATTGCTATCAAGTTGGTGTTTGCTGCAATTCTGGCCGTTCATCTGGGACGATCGCATTTTCGACTGGACAGACTTGCAAACAAATGCCACAGTCTATGCAGGTATCAAAATCAATCCAATACCAATCAGTACCTTTGACATTTTTGCCCGGGCCTGGGTGAATGCAAGCCACCGGACAAGCGCCGACACAATCAGCAACTCCCTCGCAAATATTTGTAACGATAGTGTGTGCCATGTTTCTATTTTAGATTTTAGTTTTTAGATTTTAGATTTGACATTATATCATGTCTGTCTAATTACAACAATACAATTGGTTGGCAGTGAGGAATGCGAGTCCTCTGTTTTTTTGCGGCCTGAAGTCCTCACTACAAACTGTTTTTATTGCTGGTAATTTCGTGGACATGATATTAGGAATTAGGTTTTAAACACATCCTAGTTTACGGTTTCAATTGTTGCAGCACCTGCGGCATTTACCCAGGCAATTTGACCAATTCTACGATCGCGCGCGTAGTCCCTGGCTTCCTCTTCTGTCTCCCTTCTCTCTAAATCTATCTCCACCCGTACTAGGGGAGTAGACTCTCGGAGTTTGCGGGCATAATCAAAGGCCGCTGCCGCTGCTTCGGGAGTTTGAGGCACAACTAACCATTCGCTGGCTGCTGTCTCTGTAGGCAATTGACCCTCTGTCAACAAAACTTGGTGCAAATCTTCAATATTCAGACAAAACCCGATGCCGGGGGAGTTTTGCCCTTGGGGGTCGAACAGTCCCAACAGTCGATCGTACCGCCCGCCTTGTCCTAAAACTCGCTGTCCGCTTTTGCTGCTACTGACAACTTCAAACACTATTCCAGTGTAGTAGTCAAATGTTTGAATTAAACTCAAATCGAGGTGAATGTGAGATTTTAAATTGGGGATTTTTGCTTGACATTTGTGCAGCAGTTCGATCGCACTTTTGAGTTCATTTAACGCCGCTTGCTGTGGCACATCTAAATCCAGCTTCGCCACAATCTCCAATACATCTTCTGGGCGGCCGCGCAAGTCAAACAACAGCAGAGCTCTTTCTCGCAATTCGTCAGAAAGCGGCAAAGTTTCCAAGGCTATGCGATCGAGATTGGCGATCGCCGATCGCACTTTTTGGCGCACATTTGGCGGAAACGGTTCTAGCAAAGTTGCAGTCAAGCCCGCTTCTCCCAAAACCAAATGCCAGTCATCAATTTCTAAGCTCTGCAAGCACTCAGACAGCAGCAGCAGCACTTCCGCATCCGCAACGCTTCCCCCCGCGCCGAGGAGTTCTACCCCAGCTTGATAGAACTCCTGTTGCCCGCCGGAACCCGTATCTGCGCCTTTGCGGAAGACGTTGGCGTTGTAGTAGAGACGCTGGGGCTGCCAGCGAGTCCCGGACATCCGCATCGCAGCCGCGCGGGCGATGGATGCTGTCAATTCTGGCCGCAAGCCGAGTTCTCCATCTTCGGCGTCTTGGAGTTGAATTAAGGTCGATCGGTCGATCGCGCCCCCAGCCATCAAAGTCTCCAGCCTTTCTAGAGTAGAGGTAATAATCCGGTGATAGCCCCAGCGGTGAAAAACCTGCTGTAAGCGCCGTTCGATCGAAATTTTTTGAGCAACGTCAAGGGGCAATAAATCTCTTGCACCCGATGGGGGTTGGTGAACCATATCAATTTTAGATTTTAGACTTTAGATTTTCGATTGACATTAGAAGCTTACCTTGAGAGACGGTGTTAAAGAAGACCGGGCGGTTGAAACCGCCGTCTGATCTTTTTATTTCTTCTTCCCGCTAAACAAACCCTCAAAAAATGCGCCCAGTTTGCTCTCATTTTTCTTTTCCTTTGCCCCCGAAGCTGCTGCCTGTTCCAGCTTTTTCTTAACTTCCAAAGCCGTCGGTTCTTGAGGATTTGATGCCAAAGCTTTTTGCACCTCAAGTTTTGCCATTGTGGCTTGATTTTGTTGAAAGTAACACATTGCTAACAAAGCGTGAGCTTGGCTGTGTTTTGGCTCGCGTTTCACGGCTTCTTTCAACTCTAAAATTGCTTTGGCGTAACTTTTGCTGTCCATGAATCCTTGAGCTCGGCGACAAGATCCGTCAGCCACGGAGTCTACTGGGGGTTTGGTCGGCGGAGGTGGCACTAGATTTGCTGCGGCTGGGGTTGCGGCTGGTTTTGTTACGGCTGGGGTTGCTACTGCTGGTTTTGTTGCGGTGTTAGTTGGTGGGGTTGCTGATTTTGTGGGCGAACCAATTCCAACCGCACCGCCAAGCCGCTCTTTTCGCAGCAAATAAACCATGTTGAGTTCGCTAATTTGAGCGATCGCATCTTCGGTTTCCGCAACCGATTCGTACTGCTTGAGAGCGAGTTTGCCCACTGCTGTTTTGTAAGCTTCTTCCAAATCTTTAGCGGTAGCTAACTCTTTGGCTGCTGCGCTTTCGATTTGCATTTTTGCTTGTTCTTTAAGGACGCGCTTACCGATGGCTGCTAACAGCAAGTTGTATTCTTTGCGATCGCTTTCCTTAGAGAATTTGTTGTATGCCGGAGTGACCATTTTTGACAAAAATTGGTTAGCCCAATCTTTATCGGCTTGGTCTTCAAAAGAGCAAGTATCCGAATGCAAGCGGCGGGCAATTTTCATGTAGCGCTTGCGGATGTCGTTAAACTCGGCGTCTAAAGGAACTCCCAAAATTGCGTGCTGATCTATAACGTCGTACTTGAACAGCCCTTTTGTCATTTCAAAAGACATAACTTTTACTCTCGCTTTCTTGGCTTTTCACTATTCTTTAATGTAGCCTGAGTCAAGGGGTTATGACCCCCGTACTATCCCTGAGCTCTTGTTGCGGGCGTGCTACCTCCAGGAAGATAAGGGCGGAACTGCTAGCAGTGCGCTGCTGAGTTCGGCGTGTATTTTGCCGTTTGTGGCCAAAACTCGACCAGAGTTGATCTCAAAGGCACTACCGTCATAGGCTGTAACTTGACCTCCGGCTTCGGACAGGATCACTACACCGGCTGCTACATCCCAAGGCGAGAGTCCCCGTTCCCAGTATCCGTCCGATCGCCCGCAGGCTGTATGTGCGAGGTCTAGGGCAGCTGAACCACTACGCCGCACGCCTTGGGTGAGGTGGGTGAGGTGACAGAATTCGGCATAATTATTGTCTGCTGTTTCGCGCCGATCGTATGCAAAGCCGGTCACTAGCAAGCTGGTTCTCAATTCTGAACTTTGGGAAACTGCGATCGACTTACGGTTACAGGTTGCCCCCAATCCTTTGCCTGCCCGAAACAATTCGTTATGTAAAGGGTCGTAAATTACGCCGATTTGTGGTATGCCATCGATTAAAAGCCCGATCGACACAGCGTAAAAAGGATATTGGTGAGCATAATTAGTTGTACCGTCCAAAGGGTCGATCGCCCACAGGTATTTGCTGCTAGCATCCCCTAATTTGCCCGATTCTTCGGCGAGGATGGCGTGTTCGGGTACGTGGCGGCCTAGAATTTCTAAGATGACGGCTTCTGATGCTTTGTCGGCTTCTGTGACTAAATCGCCCGATCGGCCTTTTTCTTGAATGTTTTCTAATTTACCGCAAAAAGATTGCAGTACGGAACCAGCGGCGAGGGCTGCTTCGGTGGCTATTTCAAGGAAGTTTTGCAGTTGATTGTCTATCATTTGGAAGAAGGAAGAAGGAAGAAGGAAGAAGGAAGAGATAAGAAGGAAGAAGGAAGAGACAAGAAGGAAGAAGGAAGAATAATCCCAATGACAACTGTCAACTGTCAACTGTCAACTGTCAACTGTTAACTATTTCTGATTTTGCTGGCGGAATTCTGCGGGTGTTTGGCGCATGGCTCGTTCTGGATTCCAAAGACCTTTTCCCATGAGTCTCGCCCATTCTTGAGCGTTGATCAGTCGCTGTTGATATTTAGTATTTCGCGATCGCACTGAGGCCAAAACATAACCTTCTTTGACTAGCTGTTCGTTGAGCAGAATTTGATCTTGCCACAAATAGGCTAATTTGCGATCGAACTGGTCTTTAACTTCGATGTCGGATTCTAACAATACTTGTTTTCCCTCAATTAGCTGTTCTAGTCTTTGTTTGGCTGCTTCTCCCCAAGGCTGTTGTTTTAAATCTGGTGCATCAATACCAATCAGCCTGATTTGTTCTAATAAGGCGATTTTGTCGGCTGTGCTAATAACTTCGATTGTTTGCCCGCTGATCGCCCTTTCTACTTTGGCGATCGTACCTTGGCGCATTTCTGGTTTTTGGCAGCTAGCTAACAACACGCAAAGGGCGATCGCAAATAACCGATAAAGCATGGATAATTGGTAATTGGTAATTGGTAATTGGTAATTGGTAATTGGTAATTGGTAATTGGTAATTGGTAATTGGTAATTGG
>NZ_JAUBVR010000086.1:7405-20874 GCF_036705955.1 Microcoleus sp. A6-C6
TAATTGGTAATTGGTAATTGGTAATTGGTAATTGGTAATTGGTAATTGGTAATTGGTAATTGGTAATTGGTAATTGGGAAGCTATTCTGCATTTAAATTGTAGATCAAAAATCAATGAAACTCTTTTGTGGGGCTTCTAGCCCGCCCCTCACATACAATTCAAAGGCGCAACAGCTTACCGAATTTAACATCATTCTTCATCCAACGGCAAACCGAATCTAACTTTACCTTTACCGAAGAAGCGGCCGAATTGCAATTCGTACACTTCATCTTCGTCTTGCGTCTCTACCTCGATGTTAGAACGCGGATAGCAGACGCACAGCAAAGCATAACCCTCTTTTTGCAGTTCCACAGAAAGTCCCATTGCTTCAGGCTGGTGCAGTTCCCCCGACTTGACGCGCACCGCACAGGCTGTACAAGCACCGTTGCGACAGGAAAAGGGCAATTCTACGCCTTGATTTTCAGCGCTTTGCAGGATGTAGCGGTCTTCGGGTACTCGCACGGTGTGGCGATCGCCCGTTTGTCTGTTATGAATTTTAATTGTGTAAGAGCGAGTCATAGGGATTTTAGATTTTAGACTTTAGATTTTAGATAGGGGGTTGGGAGCAAAATCCTTGATATGAATGGGTTTGCGACACAGGCGAGTAGAATTCTACTCGCCCGTTTGACACCCTACTCACATTAAACAACAAATTTATGCCGTTACCCCCTTCCCAAATCAGATTTGTTCTGCTAATATAGTTTAGCTGTGGCTGAATGAATTCATTTAGCCCTGGAGAGGTGGCCGAGCGGTTGAAGGCGCACGCCTGGAAAGTGTGTTTAGGGCAACTTAACGAGGGTTCGAATCCCTCCCTCTCCGTTACACAAGTTGTTTAGGAAAAAATAACAGCTTGCAAACAATCTCTTGTATGAGATACATACTTTAATTAGATCGCCCTTGAATTCTTTTAGAAAAATCAAGGGCGATCGCTTTTCAATGTTTGAGTGTAAATTAGGGCGATCGCGGGGAAAAACACGCCCAGATATAATGCCAATCGTAGAAAACCATAGTGACCTACACCAATCGCCAGCGATGTGGTCTAGAAGCGTCACTTAATTGTTTTTTCCAAATTTATCTTTGAACTAATCATACCTTAATTCCGTAACGCCTAATAATCGGTAACATTCAGGGACTGTCGGCATAGGGGCAGATGCCTCTGGAATGGGCATCTGGCATCGGGCATGGGTAATAGTTAGTGGTTACTGGTTAGTAGTTTTTATAATCACAAATAACCAATACCCTATTGGCAATGCCCAATTTCCCATGCTCAATTTCCCAATTAAATGAACAAGCTAGGTGAGATGTTAAAATAATCGCCTAGTGCCTTAGCTTGTGCCTTGCTAATCGCTCTTTTCCCATTCACAACCTCAGACACCACACCGCTCGATCCAATGATACCTACCAAGTCCGCTTGGCGGGTGCCGCTGGATTCCATGATGTGTTGCAAAATCTCATGAGGCTCCGATTCGATCGGATAATTTTCTGTCTCATAAACTTCAATCAGCGTGACTAACAACTTGTATAAAGCTCTCTCCTCTACAGTGCGGTTTTTAGCGAACGTTAGCCGTTCTGCCACTGCCAGGAGGCGATCGTATTCCTCTTCGGTTTCGATCGCCCTAGGAGCGATTTCTGCCAGCAAGTTGCTATAAGTGGCTCCATCAAAAGTAAGGATCATTTTTCCATTTGTCTTTGTCGTATTCAGCGTGGGTTAGGAAATATTTGTAGAAAATAGTTTGCTCCTCGTAGTTGATGCCGGCAATCAGGCGATATTCGTTGCCTTTGATATTAAAGACTGTGAAGTTTCCTACTGCTTCGGCATCCCGGTAAATCTTGCGAACCTCCTCCAAATTCTGCCATTCTGCTTGCTTTACAGTTGCGTTCCAGCTATCAATTTGATTTTTGACATCGGGATACTGGGCAGCATCTGTACGGAGGTTCCGGATCGAGATTAGGTGCATAAATTTTTAGTTTGTTTCTTTTTTTCTTTGGCATATGTTTGATCTGATCCTCGACTACTATGCTTATACTCTCATTTTGAGAGAAAAACGTCAAGGCCCGATCGAGTAAAAATTCTTTAACCTACTCCAAGTGGGTTTTATCTGTGTAGCCACAGTTGGAAACCCCAGGCTTTATCTTTTATCCCACTTTTCCTCCCCCGACTTGATCCTCATCGTGTAAAAAAGCTTCTAGCAGCGTGGTTCGGGCGATCGCATGGAAGTTGTGGAAACTCGCCTTTTTGCAGCGTTCAAAGACTATCTAGCCGCTTATTCGGATTTGGTCGATCGCGCCGAACAGATGACATGGGGCGCAAAGTTAGATAGTATCTAACAAGCTCAACTGTGCTATCTGCCGTATCGTGCCGCAAAAAACCGGGCCGGGGAATGTTGCAGCGGTTCTGCGGCGAGGAATGGACGTAAGATTATATTCACAGCTTTTTGTTCGATTGGGAACGGAAGCTGCCACAATTGGTAAGTAACAAAAATTGATTTTAATAGAAGCTTCAGCCACTATACTAATTAAGTGTAGGTTGGCATGAAGAAAATGCCAATGGTAAAAAAAAGTCGCAATCCAGTTAGTTCAAATCCAGAAAGCAAAGTCAAAGTCGGACTTTCGCTGACTCCTTCTAGTGCCGATCGATTGAACTCGATCGCTCGAAAGCTCGGAATATCAAGGTCTGAACTCCTAGAACGCTTGGCACAAGGCGCTCTGAATATTTCTACGGACAAGAGTGAGGTTAGTGTCACTTGGAAAAAAGGTGAAGAAACTGCGGTCGAGACCGCTGAGTTGCAAGGGGAAACAGCCGAAAAAAGCGACATTAATGACGCTATAACGGCAGAAACTCTATTGGACTCGGTGAGCGTACAGTCAAATCCCCTGCAAGCAAGTTACGAATCTTTACAGCAAGAGTTGAGTGAACGGGAAAGTTCGATCGCATCTTTGCAGCAGCAATTAGCCACCGAACAGCAAAATGTCGCCAGCCAATCGCAGTCAACTGTATCGAAGTCGAGTTACGAAACTTTACAGCAGCAGTTGAGTGAGCGCGAAAGTTCGATCGCATCTTTGCAGCAGCAATTAGCCGACAAGCAAAATCTCGCCAGCCAATTGCAGGAAACTGTATCGAAGTCGAGTTACGAAACTTTACAGCAGCAGTTGAGTGAGCGCGAAAGTTCGATCGCATCTTTGCAGCAGCAATTAGCCGACAAGTCGAGCGATTTGGAATCTTTGCAGCATCAATTCGGCGAGAAAGAAAGTTCGATCGCATCTTTGCAGCAGCAATTAGCCGACAAGCAAAATCTCGAAAGCCAATTGCACCAAACCGTGTCGAAGTCGAGTTACGAATCTTTGCAGCACCAGTTAGCAGAAAAGTCAAGTGCGATCGCATCTTTGCAAGTTCAACTGGTCGAGTTCCACTCTCTAAAATATCAATTGAGCCAGAGTGGGGCGAAACAGCACAATTACGAGGCTTTGCAGCAACAGTCTCAAGAACAGCTAAAAACCATCAAAGCTTTACGGGAACAGCTAGTTCAAATGCAAGCTGTGGCTGGGATTGGCGAAGCTTATCTAAATAAGTGGCGCCGTTCCTGATTCTCCGGGTACGGCCCACTGTCACGCTTCGGGTGCGCGCAGCATTTTAACCCTGAAAAGTCCTCTCAACTGGGAGGAATGCTCTTGCAGCGATAGATTTCAACCTGTCGCTACAAGAGCTTTTTATTGCCAAATATGAGCATAATATTAAGAAATATTACAATAAATAAATTATGACGAGCGATCGCACCCCTAAGAGCAAATCCAGTCCAGCAGACACAAAAAGCCGCGTCACGGTAATTGGAGCCGGCATCGGCGGGCTGACAGCAGCGGCCCTGCTCGCCCGCAGAGGATACCAAGTGCTAGTGTTAGATCAGGCGATCGTCCCCGGAGGATGCGCTTCCACCTTCAAACGCAAAGGCTTTACCTTCGATGTTGGCGCGACGCAGGTTGCAGGATTGGAACCCGGAGGCATTCACCACCGCATTTTCTCAGAATTAGAAATAGAACTTCCCCCCGCCACACCCTGTGATCCGGCTTGCGCGGTATTTCTGCCGGGAGAAACCGCACCCATTAGCGTTTGGCGAGATCCGCAAAAGTGGCAGCAGGAAAGACAGCGGCAGTTTCCTGGAAGCGAACCTTTTTGGCAATTATTATCTACATTATTCCAAGCTAGCTGGAACTTTCAAGGGCGCGATCCAGTTTTGCCGCCCAGAAACTTCTGGGATTTTTGGCAATTAATTCAAGCTGTGCGCCCCGATACTTTAATTACTTTGCCTTTCACTTTCATGACAGTGGGAGATGCTTTGCGGCTGTGCGGTTTGGGCGACAATTTGCGCTTGAAAACTTTTCTGGATTTGCAGTTAAAATTGTATTCCCAAGTTGATACGGAAGAAACGGCGCTCCTTTACGCGGCGACGGCTTTAGGAGTAAGCCAAGAGCCGCAGGGATTGTATCATTTACAAGGAAGTATGCAGGTTTTGAGCGATCGCCTGGTAAGCGCGATCGAGCTTTACGGCGGCAAAGTCCTGTTGCGGCATACAGTCGAAAGTATTGTCACCACAAACGGCAAAGCCACCGCTACAGTGATTCGCAATCAAAAAACACGCGAAGTTTGGACAGAAACAGCCGATCGCATTGTTGCCAACGTGACCGCGCAAAATCTAGTAAAATTGATGTCAAGCGAGCCTGTTTTAGAAATTTTAACAGATAATTCAGAGACAACAAACCAACTGCCAAATCAAATGGCAGGCTACAAATATCGAGTTGATAAATTGCCGCCCGCATCCGGCGCATTTGTCATATATTTGGGAGTTCATGAAAGCGCAATTCCGGCAAATTGTCCGCCGCACCTTCAGTTTCTCTACGATTACGACGGCGAGATTGGGGAGAATAATTCATTATTTGTTTCTGTCAGCCATCCGGGTGATGGCCGAGCACCGCAGGGAATGGCGACTGTGATCGCTTCGTCTTTTACTGATACTCGAATGTGGTGGAATTCTGCTGATTATGAAGGATTGAAGCAAAAATATACCGCAGGGGCGATCGGCCGTTTGAGCGAATATTTCGATTTGACACCCGAAAAAATTGTACACCAAGAATCAGCCACACCTCGCACCTTTGCCCGCTACACAGCGCGCGATCGGGGCGTTGTAGGCGGCATTGGCCAGCGAGTACCAAACTTCGGCCCCTTCGGATTTGCCAACCGCACACCAATTAAAAACTTGTGGTTAGTCGGCGACTCTACCCATCCCGGAGAAGGAACCGCCGGCGTTTCTTATTCTGCTTTAACAGTCGTGCGGCAAATGGAAGCAGAGTTTTGATAATTGATGAGTCAGTAATACCAACGATCAAAAATCATGCAACAGCATTTGTAGCGTGTGTCGCCCTGAAAAATCCCTAAATTCAGTCAACAATCTGATGGCGACGCACCTGACACATCGGGCCCGTGGAAAGAATTTTTTGGTTGGTTGACACAGGTGTATAAGCACAGGTGCGTCGCTCTCAGATTGTCGAGCTTGAGTTAGAGATTGTCGATGGCGACACACCCTACAACTTCCTTCTTTCATAATGAAAAAAACCTCAGTTTGCTGCTGCAAACTGAGGTCAAATAGCGACAGGTTTCAACCTGTCGGCTACAGTCTATGACTACTTGATAGAAACCTTTGCGCCCACAGCTTCAAGCTGCTTCTTCATTTCTTCAGCAGCGCCAGCAGCAATAGCTTCCTTAACTGCCTTCGGTGCGGCTTCTACCAAATCTTTCGCTTCCTTCAAGCCCAGACCGGTAATTGCGCGGACTTCCTTCAGAATTGCGATTTTCTTGTCAGCAGGAACTTCTTCCAGCATCACGGTGAATTCAGTTTGCTCTTCTACTGCTTCAGCAGCGGCCGCAGGAGCGCCCATCATCATCATGCCGCCACCTACAGCAGCAGCGCTGACGCCAAAAGCTTCTTCAATTTGCTTGACCAATTCTGAAGCTTCGAGCAAGCTCAGAGTTTTCAGCTTTTCCAAGATTTCGTCGGTTGCAGTAGACATTCGTTAAACTCCTAGTTCGATTGTAGATTTGTGATTTGTGATTGCTCATTAATTATTAGTTGTTCATCTCCAGTTATCAGTTTGTTTCTCAAAACTAACGACCTATGACTCACGACTAATTCCTAATGACTTACTCAGATGCGCTTTCTGCTTCTGCTTCAGGTTGTGCTTGTGCTTCTACTTCTGCTTCTGCTTGAGGTTCTGCTTCAGGTTGTGCTTCTACTTCTGCTGAACCGCCGTCTTTTTCAGCATAAGCTTTGAGACCGCGTGCGATCGAAGTAGGAACTTGATTGATACCCACAGCCAACTTGGTTGCGACACCGTTGATTGCGCCAGCAATTTGAGCCATGAGTTGTTCTTTCGACGGCAGATCCGCTAATGCTTTAATATCAGCTTCTTTCAGTACCCGTCCTTCCATCACGCCGCCGCGAACTTCAGTCTTCTTGGAAGCTTTTTGGAATTCTTGGTAAGCTTTAATCGCGCCGCCAATATCTTCTTGCACGAACATGAACGCCGACGTACCTGTCAGCAATTCCTGCATCGGCTGCCATGTTTCATTGCCATCAACAGCAATTCGCATTAGCGTGTTTTTTGCTACTTGGCAACTGCTGCCTTTCGGACGCAAACGCCGCCGCAAATCTGTGATTTCACCAACAGTTAAGCCTTTGTAATCGATCGCGATTACCAATTGAGATTCGCTCAAGGTTTGCTTGAGGCCTGCAATAATCTCATTTTTTGCTGCTAAACTTTTGCCCATACTTATTTCACCTCCTTTTAGGATCTCAAACTGCCAGTCAAAAACCCCAACCTTATAGCCGGGGCAGAGAATTAAAAATTAAGAATTAGGAATTAAAAGATAGAACTTTTTAATTTATTTTCTTGAGTTTTTATTTCTTCAGCCTCGGCAGGAAATTAAGCGCTCGGCACCTGCGGTCTTCAGCTTATGGATTTTTGATTAGGCTATCATCAGAAGGCAGATATTAGCAAGGGTCTCATGCAAATCTCGTGAGAGATTTATACAGATAACCGAAGCTGTCTTTTACTTCTGCCTTCTGCTCAATACTTTCTAGGCAGCATCAAGTTTGGTATCGCGCAGGGCACTGATATCGACTTCGATCGATGGGCCCATTGTTGCGGATACGTACAAACTACGCCAGTAGCGACCTTTCGCACCAGAAGGACGGTTGCGGTCAACAGTTTCTTGCAAAGCATGAAGGTTAACCAGCAAATCTTCCGCTGAGAAAGCTGCCTTGCCAAACATAACATGAACGATGCCTGTGCGATCGGCACGGAATTCTAGTTTACCACCTTTGAACTCATCGATCGCGCGAGCAATGTCAGTCGTCACCGTGCCACCTTTCGGAGAAGGCATCAAGCCACGCGGGCCCAATAACCGACCCAATTTTGCCACCAATGGCATCACATCTGGGGTAGCAATCAGGCAATCAAAGTCCATCATGCCCTTTTGAATTTGCTCAATCAACTCTTCAGAACCAGCCATATCAGCGCCGGCATTCAGAGCTTCTTTAACTTTTTCGCCCTTAGCAATCACCGCAATTCTGACTACTTGACCAGTTCCTTTTGGTAGCGATACAGTTGTCCGCAACTGTTGGTCAGTATATTTCGGGTCAATTCCCAAACGGATGTGAGCTTCAGCAGACTCGCCAAACTTAGCGGTTGCTGTTTCTTTCAAAAGTTGCAGAGCTTCCAGAGGTAGGTAAGGTCTCTCTTCAACTTTCTTGAGAAGTTCTTGCAGTCTTCGGGATACTTTCTTTGCCATTGTTATTTCCTGGGGTCAGTTGATTTTAGATTTTAGATTTTAGATTGAACGGTTTCGCTCATTTCAAATCTAAAACGTTTGCGATTCTTAGCGAAGTATTACTTCTCCCCCTGAATCGACTTAGGATTTGCGATTGTAGCTGAAAAATCAGGAATTTTGGATTAGCAATTTAGGATTTAAGACTGACAAGTAAGAATTGCGAATCAGAAACAAAATTTCTTCTTCCCTCTTCCTTCTTCCCTCTTCCTTCTTCCTTCTTCCCTCTTCCTTCTTCCTTCAATCCGCGATCGCCACGCCCATGTTTTTAGCTGTTCCGGCCACAATTTTCATAGCAGCGTCAACATCATTAGCATTAAGGTCAGGCATCTTGGTTTCAGCGATTTCTCGCAACTGAGCCTGTGTAATTGTCCCTACTTGCTTGCGGTTAGGTTCACCCGAACCCTTAGCAATGCCAGCAGCTTTTTGAATCAAAACCGAAGCCGGGGGGGTTTTGAGAATAAACGTAAAACTGCGGTCTTCAAAAACCGAAATTTCTACCGGAACCACGAGACCTGCTTGGTCTGCGGTTCTAGCATTGTACTCCTTGCAAAACATCATGATATTGACGCCGTGCTGACCCAAAGCTGGGCCGATCGGAGGAGCTGGGTTGGCTTTTCCCGCCGTAATCGCCAACTTAATTACTGCAACAACTTTCTTTGCCATTAGTTAGTTCTGTTTCTGAACCTGATTGAACTCCAATTCTACAGGCGTATCGCGCCCAAAAATCGAGAGTAAAACTTTGAGCTTGTTCCGTTCCGGGCTCACTTCAATCACATCACCTTCAAAATCCTTAAACGGCCCGGAAAGTACCACAACGTGGTCTCCTGTCGCCATCGATACTTTGACAACCGGTTCTGATTCCTGAGCGTTTCTGAAGATCCGTTCTACTTCCGAATGACTCAGAGGTAGCGGTTTGACGTGACCCCTGCCGCGCCCGTAGCGGCGTTTCTGCTCTGCCCCGACAAAATTAATTACATTCGGGGTATTTTTAATCACCTGCCACGTATCCTCGTCCATAAACATACGGATGAGTACGTAGCCGGGGAAGATTTTCTCATCTGACTGCCGCCGGGAACCGTCTTTGCCGACTTTGATCGCTGGAGTTTGCGGAATTTCGACTTGAACGATGCGATCGGCAACATCCAAAGTTTGAATCCGCTGATCCAAGTTTGCCTTCACCCGCTTCTCGCAGCCTGAGGCAACCTGAACAGCATACCAGCGAGCATGAATTTCCGGCACTTCTGGCGATGCTGCCTGTCCCGTCGCGTCTGTGGAATACTCAGATTCTTCTGATGCAAAAGTCATGGCCCAAACACCTTTCCTGCGCCCCAGTTAAAGAAGTTATCCACCAAATAGATCAGGCTTGCTGAGAGGATTACCATCAAAAGCACGGCCAAAGACTCGCTAATTAGCTGCTGGCGGCTCGGCCAGACCACTTTGTCGAGTTCTTCTCTAGTTTCCTTAAGAAAGCCCGCAGGGTCAAACCCAGGCGCAGTCATTTCTGGAGTTTGTTGAGCTTCGTCTTTTTTCGCCACGATTGAATCCCCCTTGCGATTTTAGATTTTAGACTTTAGATTTTAGATTGTGTGAGTGGCTCGCGGCTATCTGATTGTTTTGACACTAACCACTTACGCCCAAGTCTAAATCTCAAATCCAAAGCCAGCACTTTTTTACAAGCCCAATTCATCCACGGTGTAGATGCCGATCGCCCTTGTGGCCGATCGATCAGCAACACCGAGCATTTGTTGATGGTCTTTGTTGCGAACCGCCCACAAAAATTAATTCTACCCGAAAGTCTGCGGTTTTAGCTGTTTCCAGCCAATTATCCGGGCGCTTTCGGGCAGAATTAAAATTTTGGTGATTCAGCGCGCCCTGGAGGACTTGAACCCCCGACATCAGGTTTTGGAGACCTGCGTTCTACCAACTGAACTAAGAGCGCACAGGTGAGGTTGCTGAAACTCGCTTAACCTCTAGATTTCTATTTTAACACAGTGCGCTCGGAAATGGGAAACTTTTTTTGAATTTTTTCAATTTCCCATTTTCTCTCTCACCAAGAGGAAGCTGGGTGCATTCCTACAGGGAGCGATCGAACCGCTGTTTGACGCGAGTAGCTTTGCCCACGCGATCGCGCAGGTAGTAAAGTTTTGCTCTACGGACTTTACCGCGGCGCATGACTTGGACAGTAGCAATTCGTGGCGAGTGAATCAAAAACACCCGTTCCACGCCCACACCTTGAAACACGCGGCGCACGGTGATTGTTTCATTAATCCCGCCGTTACGCATGGCAATCACAGTGCCTTCGTAGGGTTGAACCCGTTCTTTCGCGCCCTCTTTAATTCTCACGCCGACTCTAACTGTGTCGCCGACGTAAATATCGGGGAGCACTTTGCTGAGTTCTACCTTGACTCTATTTATTTCTGCCGTTTCGAGCGAACGGATTATTTCTGCTGCGCCTTTCATAAAATTTTCCAAAACTCACAATCCCTTATCATATATCGAACTGCCAGTTTTATCTCAAAAAACTTCTATGTTAAATACTTCGGGGCTCGAATTTCTGCAACTGGGGGCGATGGCTGCACTAGCCTTGTACGTCGCCGCCAACTTGGGCGCCAACGATGTCGCCAACTCAATGGGGACATCCGTAGGCTCAAAAGCGCTAACGCTGCGGCAAGCAATAATTGTTGCAGGCATACTGGAGTTTGCCGGCGCAGTGCTGTTCGGGCAAGGAGTTTCCGAAACTCTCGCAACAGGAGTTGTGAATGTAGATGTGTTTTCTGCCCAGCCGCAGGTATTTTTAGTCGGGATGGTGTCAGTGCTAATAACTTGCGGCTTGTGGCTGCAAATCGCTACCAGTCGAGGTTTGCCGGTTTCTTCATCTCATGCGGTGGTAGGTGCGATCGCAGGTTTTAGCTGGGTTGCAGCCGGAATTCATGCGGTTGATTGGGAAACTATCGGCAGTATTTCCTTAACTTGGGTGGCGACACCTTTTGCCAGCGGTGTTTTAGCAGCACTATTTTACAGTGGGGTGAAGCATTGGATTCTCGATCGACCCGATCCTCTATTGCAACTGCGCGAGTGGATACCTTGGCTGAGTGCAGCACTGTTGAGCGTATTTGGGATAATTGTATTGCCGTCTGTTGTAGATGTGGCTTTGGTGCAGACAGGGGCGATCGACTTCGCGCGCGATACATTTGGCTGGAATCTGCCAATTCACGATATTGTAATTGGCATCGGGGGTATTGGGGCGATCGGGCTTTCGCTCCATAGTTGGAAAAAATTAGAGCAGGAAGGTTCGGCAGCAGATATAGCGGATGTAACGGATAGAAAGAATAAGCAAGAGGGAATATTTTCCCCATCTCCCCCTCCCGCCATCTCCCCATCTCCCCGCCACTCTTCGATCGAGCAACAGATGGCGAGATTTCAAGTTTTGAGTGCTTGTTTTGTGGCATTCGCGCACGGTTCCAACGACGTAGGGAATGCCGTTGCGCCTTTAGCTGCGATCGCCTACATCCAGCGCACAGGTTCCTTTCCCCTAGAGGATTTCAACGTTCCCCTGTGGATTTTAGTCCTCGGAGGTACAGGAATAGTCATCGGTTTAGCCATCTGGGGCAAACAAGTAATGGCCACAGTCGGCGAAAAAATCATCCAACTGCAACCCAGCGGCGGATTTTGTGCGGAATTAGCCACAGCTACCACAGTATTATTAGCATCTCGTTTGGGTTTACCGGTTTCCACATCCCACGCTTTAGTCGGTGCAGTTGTGGGAGTCGGGCTGATTAAAGGTTGGAAAACAGTACGCTGGCAAACTTTGCAGTCAATTGGTTCGGCTTGGTTGGTGACAATCCCGATCGCCGCAGCTTTGGGTGCTAGCATTTTTAGCATCGCCCAATGGATTTTAGTTAAATGAACGCAATAGGTTCGATCGTTCGGACTTCAGTCCTTTCTTGGATGCGGACTTGCATTCCGAACGATCGAACCAAAATCATTTAATTCCTGCTCCAAGCAATGTATTTAGCTGTCGAGCCAGCACCTCAACACAGGGCTTTCTCAACATAGTAAGGTGATTCCCAGGAACTCGAATCACCTCTACTTGTTCCGCCGTTAAATCGCTCCAGCCCAGAGTCGGATCTTGATGGCTCGCGCTCAGCTTTTCTCCCGATCGCAACAGAGTAATTCGGTGCGGATAAATTTTCGGTACATAGCTGAGAGTTGCTTGACTGTTAGCCTGAAATACAGTGAACATCGACGGAATTGCCAGCTCGCGCCAGCTTTTTTGTTTTGACTCTTGAGATAAGATACTAACCATAACAGCCTGTTTCCAATTCCAGCCATGCCAAAAATTAGCTGCTAGATTAAGCAGCTTATTTAACTTAGGAAACCGCCCAGCAATACCGCCAATTTGCACATTTTCCGCAGCAGCCACCAAGCGAAAATAATCGACTACAAAAGGCCAGATCGAGCGCGAAACAGTAGTCAGAATAAACTTGCAACCGTCCCAAAAAGAAGGTTTGTTAGCAGCAACCGGCGCTAAAGTATCCAGCACAGCCAGCAAAGCCACTTCATCCCCCGCTGCGAGCAACTGTTGAGCCATCTCAAAAGCCACCAAACCCCCAAAAGACCATCCTCCTAAAAAATAAGGCCATTGTGGTTGAACTGTACGCAAGGCTGCGATGTAGTCAGCCGCCATGTCTTCAATGCGAGTTAGTGGAGAACTTTCGCCGTCAATTCCTTTGGGTTGCAGTCCGTAAAACGGTTGATTTTCTCCTAGGTTAAACGCTAACTCGCAATAAGGAAATATGACACCAAATATGGGATGAACGCAGAAAAAAGGTGGTTTTTCGCCGCGAGGTTTAATGGCCACTAAAGGCGACCATTCCCCAGAATTTGTTCCTGAATCTAGCGAATCTGCTAAACCTTCTATTGTCGGATTTAAGAACAAAGACGATAGTGGCAACTCGCGCTCAAATTGCTGGTTAATCTTCTTAATCAGGCGAATTGTCAGCAGGGAATCTCCACCCAAATCGAAGAAGTTGTCGCGAATGCCCACAGGCTCGGTGTTGAGGATTTCCGACCAAATTTTGGCGAGGGTTGATTCGGTTGGCGTGCGAGGTGCAATGCAGCTTTTATCTGTTGAATTGCTAGTGAGATTATCCGGTGCTCTGAGGCGCAGGCGATCGATTTTGCCGTTGGGAGTTAGGGGCATAAATGCGATCGCCACAAAGGCATGGGGAATCATGTATTCGGGCAGCTTTTCTCTGAGAAAATTCCGCAATTCCAAGGGATTGAGCGCCCGATCGCGATCGGGGACGATATAGGCAACTAGGCGCTTGTTTCCCGACAAATCATCTTCAGCAACCGCCACTGCTTCTTTGACTGCTGGATGCTGCAACAGCAGCGCTTCAATCTCTCCTAATTCTATGCGATAGCCGCGAATTTTTACCTGTGCGTCGGTGCGGCCTAAAAACTCAATATTGCAGGGCGAACGCATCTAAATTTTATGTTAGCAGAACCTGGTATATTGGAGAATGATTATTGAGTGCCTACCAAATA
>NZ_JAUBVR010000087.1:0-20821 GCF_036705955.1 Microcoleus sp. A6-C6
ATCTTTATTTGGCAATTTTACTAGCTTTTTCATTTTAACCCTTTTTTGGCATACTCGCCAAAGTGAGATGCACCCCTGATCTCGACCTCGGCGGCAATAAAATCAGCGACATCAAACCGCTAGAATCCTTAACTAACTTGACTCGGCTCCTACTCTACAACAATCAAATTAGCGACATCAAACCGCTAGAATCCTTGACTAACCTGACTGAGCTAGACCTCGATAACAATAAAATCAGCGACATCAAACCGCTAGAATCTTTGACTAAACTGACTGAGATTCCCCTCAGTGGAAATCCGATCGCCCCTAAAACCTGCCCTCTAAAGCCAGAGTCTATCTGTAAGTGGGAACCACCAACTCAACCATAAAACTTTACAATGACGCCCGATCGCACTTAAATATTTGAGTTACGAAGAATAAATTTGCTATTCATCAGAAAAAGACGATCGCCCTTATGGACTAAAAGCGATCGCACATTCCTACAAATCAGCAGCGTGTTCCTTCAATTCGTCCAAAGAAACGTATTCCAAAGTTAAAACGTGAGTCGCTGACAAAACCACGCGCGGCGCACATCCAGCATCCATTGCTTCCTTCCAACGAGAAGCGCACAAACACCAACAATCTCCAGGCTTCAAACCTGGGAAATTAAATGCGGGTACGGGAGTGCTCAAATCATTTCCGTTGGATTTGGTGAATTGCAAAAAGTCTTCTGTCAGTTGAGCACAAACGGTGTGAGCTCCAAAATCACCGCCACCAGTATTGCATTTGCCGTCCCGATAATACCCCGTCATGGGCGACGTGCAGCAAGTCTCTAACTTTCCGCCCAGAACATTTGTAGCTTCCGTCACCATCGCAACTCCTCCGCAAAACTCTTCGATCTAATTTTACACAAAAGGTGGTTTTTTATATATTTTTTTCCATAACAAAGTTGATGAATTTTTGTTCTCTGCGTTCTACTTCTTGCTTTCTCATCACAATAAATCCCTGGCTTTCAAAAAAAGCTCTAGCTGTAATGCTGGCTTCGGCAAATAACTTTTTAAGTCCTAAGTCTTGGGCTTTTGACTCAATTCGTGTTAAAATTAGCTTGCCAACTCCTTGTCTTTGAAAGTCTTTGTGACAGTAAAAGCGATCGATATGGCCGTTGGTTTCTAATTCTCCAAAACCTGCGATTGTATCGCCTTCTTCTGCTACAAAAGTAAATTTACTGCTTAAGCTTTGCATCCAAATTTCAATGTCGGTGTCTGCCGGTGTCCAAGCATTTACTTGGGCTGTTGTGTAATCGCGGATATTGACTTCGTGCACGGTGTCATAGAACAGTTTGACAATTTTTTCGGTGTCGCTGATTTCGTAGGTTCGGATTTTCATAATCATTCAGGTGCTAATTCCCAGGATTGGCGGGTTTTTTAGGAATATTGATTGCGGTGTTTGGGATTTTGTACTCAATCCGCCCCGACAAATCGACTCTAAAAATAATTTTACTGCACCCCTTGACAAGCTCCGCTAGTCTGTGCAAGATTAATTATAACAACTGTTCGATATACCTTATTTTTCCAAGCTCAGCCACCAAAAGCCTGTTTTGTAGTCGGTTATACTATATCGGATGTTCGATATAGAAATATTTAGTCGATCGCCCTTAAATCTCCGATCACCTAGGATCTGGAATCAAACATCAGAAGATAGATCGACCTATGCCAAAGATTGTTGACCACGAATTGTACCGCAAAGAACTACTTAACAAAAGTTTTGAGCTCTTTGCCGAAAAAGGCTATTCATCAGTCACAATGCGCGAAATTGCCTTAGCAATCGGAGTTTCTACAGGTACGCTTTACCACTATTTTTCTAGCAAAGAAACTCTGTTCGAGCAGTTAATTGAATACTTGAGCTATGAAGATACCAAAGAAGAAGCGCTGGCAGAATTGGGAAATCCGCCAACCCTAGGAGAAAGGATTCAAGAAATCATGGATTATATTGGGGAAAATGAAGATTACCTTACTAAAAATTTTTTGATTACATTTGATTTTTGTCAACACAAAACGCGCCATGAAATTGAGAATAATCAGGCACTCCAGCAAGCGGGAAAGCGTTATGAAGAGGCAGTTTGTTGCTACTTGGGTATTTCCGATCCAGCAATTGCTATATTTATTATCAACTATGTTGACGGATTACTGGCAAGAAGATTTTATCAAGGTGAAAGGATATCTTTTGCGGAACAAGCGAATTTATTAAAAGAAATGCTACTAGCTTATTTAGAAAAAAAACAACCGCAAATATAGGAGGAATATGAATTTTCAATATTTCATCAAGCCTAAAAATAAATTGGTAATGGGATTAGTAATTGCTGGCGCTGCTATTAGTGTTGGTACAAGTATTTACGGCATTTCTCAGTTTGGATTTTTAGCTAAAAATGCTGAACCTTTACCCGTAGAAACGCCGCCACCCAGGAAAATCACGGCATTAGGAAGATTGGAACCGCTGGGGGAAGTGATTCGCTTGGGAGTGTCGCAGACGTTGGATGGCGATCGCATTGCGAAGCTTTTAGTCAAAGAGGGCGATCGCGTGAAAGCAGGGCAGTTGATCGCGATTTTGGATGCGGGCGATCGGCTAAAATCTGCTTTAGACGAAGCCAAAGAAAAAGTCAAAGTTGCTGAAGCCAGTTTAGCCAAGGTAAAAGCAGGCGCCAAGTCGGGAGAACTTGCAGCACAATCTGCCACAATTGGCAAGCTAAAAGCGGAATTGCAAGGAAATCAAGCGGCGCAACAAGCAACAGTCGATCGCATCCAAGCGCAATCGCGAGGTGAAAGAACCGCACAACAAGCAACTATCAGCAGAATCACCGCACAATGGCAAGGAGAAAGGAAAGCACAAACAGCAACAATTAGCAGAATAACTGCACAGTGGCAAGGAGAAAAAACAGCACAAACAGCCGCAATTAACAAATTAAAAGCCGAGTCTAATAATGCAGAAACCGAATATCTGCGGCACAAACAACTCGTTGACGAAGGCGCAATTTCTAAATCCGTAATGGACACCAAACGGCTGACGTTAGAAACAAGTCGCCAGCAAGTTAAAGAAGCCGAAGCAAATCTCAGCCGCATCAACAATACGGCAAAACAACAGCTTGAAGAAGCCGAAGCAAATCTTGCCCGAATTAACAGTACAGGAATTCAGCAACTTAATGAAGCCGAGGCAAATCTTGCCCGAATTAACAGTACAGGAATTCAGCAACTTAACGAAGCCGAAGCAAATCTCGATCGCATTAAAAATAGTGGTAGCGAACAAGGGAAAGAAGCCCAAGCAACTCTCGAAAGAATAGGCGAAGTTCGGCCCGTAGATATCCAAGTAGCGCAAACCGAAATCAACAGTGCAATTGCCCAAGTCAAGCGCGCCCAAACCGAATTAAATCAAGCTTACATCCGCACTCCGAACCCCGGAAAAATCCTAAAAATTCACACTCGCCCAGGGGAAAAAATTAGCGATGACGGGATTGCAGACGTGGGAGAAACTGAGCAAATGGTAGTCGTCGCCGAAGTTTACCAAACCGACATCAGCAAAATTAAGGTTGGACAAAAAGCAGCCGTTACCAGCCAAGCATTTTCAGGAGAATTGCCGGGAACAGTTAAAGAAATTGGGTTGAAAGTTAGTAAGCAAAACGTGTTTAGTAACCAGCCGGGAGAAAACTTGGACAGCCGAGTTGTGGAAGTTAAAATTCACTTAAATCCTGAAGCTAGCAAACAAGTTTCAGAATTGACAAATTTGCAGGTAATGGTAGCAATTCAGAAGGACTAAAGTCCTCACTACGAACCTTTAATAATTGAAAGTTATGACAGAATTTGGGCCTAATCCAAACCGACCTTATCCGATGGTAGACCAGCGCCGGGTTTGCTTTATCAAAAACTTTGTTAAATCGCCCAATATTATTGTCGGCGATTACTCATATTATGACGATCCGATCGATCCTGATAACTTCGAGAGAAACGTACTTTACCATTACGGGAGTGAGAAATTAATTATTGGTAAATTTTGTGCGATCGCCACCAACGTCAAATTTATCATGAACGGTGCAAATCACAAACTTGACGGCATTTCTACCTATCCATTTCCTATTTTTGGTAACGGCTGGGAAACGGCGATGAATTTATTAATCGAACTGCCAAGTAAAGGCGATACTGTCATCGGCAATGATGTTTGGATCGGTTATGAGTCGGTGATTATGCCGGGAGTCAAAATCGGCGATGGTGCAATTATTGCTGCTAAATCTGTTGTGGTAAAAGATATTCCCGCTTACACGGTTGTTGGTGGAAATCCCGCAGGTTCAATCAAGCAGCGTTTTAGCGCTGATGAGGTTGCACAACTGTTACAAATTCGCTGGTGGGATTGGGAGATTGATAAGATTTCACGCAATATTAACTTAATTATGCAATCTGATATTCCAGCGCTGATTAAGGCTGATCAGACTTAGGCACTCGCCCACAAAAAAACCGGGTTTTTTACCGACATTAAAGGCTGCGATGCGATATTTTTGTAAAAAACCTAGTTTCTGCCGACCGGATTATTCCAATTACCAATTCCCGAAATTTATGTTTCGCAAAACACCCCTTGCTTGGTTGCAAGTAACGAGAGAAAAAACTCGTCTTGCGGTTGCTATCGCCGGAATTGCCTTTGCAGATATTCTGATTTTTGTGCAATTAGGATTTCAAGATGCACTCTTCGATTCTGCTGTTAAGCCGCACGAAAGTTTACAGACAGATTTAGTTTTAATTAATCCTCAATTTGAAACTTTTGCTGCGGTAAAACAGTTCAACAGAGAGCGACTTTATCAAGCACAAGGAGTTGCAGGAGTCAAGTCCGTAAGTTCATTATATATTGGAATGGGACAGTGGCGAAATCCCACAAACCGCACTACGCGAGGGATTTTGATTTTTGGGATTGATCCGGGAAGCACTACATTTAATTTGCCGGATGTCAATCAAAAGCTAGCTAAAATTCAAATGTTCAATCATGTGTTGTTTGACCAAGCTTCTCGACCTGAATATGGCGAAATTGCCAATATTTTCAACAAAGAATCTACCCTCGAAACCGAACTAAACAAACGCAATATTCAAGTAGGAGGAGTCTTTACTCTTGGTACTTCTTTCGTGGCTGACGGTAATGTGATTGCTAGCGATTCTACATTCATGAATTTATTTCCCGATCGCAAACCGGATGAAATTGATGTGGGTTTAATTCAGTTGCAGCCTGGGGCTGATATTGTCAAAGTTCAGTCAATGTTGAAAGCTATATTGCCGGATGATGTCAAAGTTCTGACTTTAGCAGAATTTGCGGAAATTGAAAAGGCTTACTGGGGAAACGCCACCCCGATCGGCTTTATTTTCGGATTCGGTACAATCATCGGATTCATTGTTGGTCTGATTATTGTTTACCAAATTCTTTATTCGGATGTTTCGGATCACTTGGCTGAGTACGCGACTTTAAAAGCTATGGGATATAGCGATCGCTATTTAGTCGGAGTTTTAGTTCAGGAAGCTTTGTTATTAGCTGTTTTGGGCTTTATACCGGGAATTGTTTTGGCTAACGGATTGTATTCTTTGGCTCAATCTGCTACATTGCTACCGATTTCGATGACTGCAAATCGAGCGACTGTTGTGTTGGGTTTGACGATTGTGATGTGTACTGGTTCTGGGGCGCTGGCTTTGCGAAAATTGCAATCAGCCGATCCGGCAGATATTTTCTAGAACAAAACTCGGCGGTTGAAACCGATCCTACACAAACAAAGTCTGCCTCCGCCGACTGAAGAATAAGCGGTAAAATAAATCACCAAAAATCACTATGCAAACCCTAAATTCTCCCGCAAATTTCGATAAAAATATCATAAATAAACCAGTAATTTCAGTCAAAAATCTCAACCATTATTTCGGTCAAAGTTCCCTCAAAAAACAGGCTTTATTTGACATTAATCTCGATATTAACCCCGGTGAAATAGTAATTATGACGGGGCCCTCTGGTTCGGGGAAAACGACTTTATTGACGATGCTAGGCGGTCTGCGTTCGGCTCAAGAAGGGAGTCTCAATATTCTGGGGGAAGAAATACGCGGCGCTAGTAAGAATCAGTTAACTAAGTTGAGAAAGCAAATTGGTTATATTTTTCAAGCGCATAACTTGATGACGTTTTTGACGGCTAAGCAAAATGTGCGGATGTCTTTGGAATTACATAAGGAAATGCTGAATCAGAATATGGATGCTTTGTCAATATCAATGTTGGAAGCTGTGGGTTTGACCGATCGCGTTAATTATTACCCTGAAAATTTGTCGGGAGGACAAAAACAAAGGGTGGCGATCGCCCGCGCGTTAGTCAGTCGCCCTAAAATAGTTTTAGCGGATGAACCTACGGCGGCTTTAGATAAACAATCCGGGCGAGATGTGGTGGAGATCATGCAGACACTAGCAAAGGAACAAGGCTGCACGATTTTGCTAGTGACGCACGACAACCGTATTCTCGATATTGCCGATCGAATTATCTACATGGAAGACGGTCGATTAGTCACAAATTTAGCCGATCGACCTTAATCACATCTTCACGCTTGCCGGCCCTACAGCCTCGATCGCAGCTTCGAGGGCGATCGACACATGAGTCCAATGAGTTCCCCCTTGACAAAAAGCCACGTAAGGTTCCCGCAGAGGCCCATCAGCCGAAAACTCCGAGGTACTCCCATCAATAAAAGTACCTCCAGCCATCACCAATTGACTCTCGTACCCCGGCATCGGCGCCGGCACCGGATCTAAATACGAGCCGACTGGAGAATTTTGCTGAACCGCCCTACAAAAAGCAATTAACTTATCAGCAGAACCGAATTCGATCGCCTGAATCACATCTCTGCGCCTCGCCAAAGGAATCGGATTCACCCGATAACCCAACTTATAAAAAACATAAGCCGTCAAATGATTGCCCTTGATCGCCTCTCCTACGAAGCCAGGGGCCATGAACAAACCCTGAAACAGCAAGCGATTCAAATCAAAAGTTGCGCCCCCGCTGCTGCCGATTCCCGGCGCTGTCAAGCGACAAGTTGCCGCTTCTACCAAATCGGCGCGGCCGGCGACGTAACCACCCGCAGGGACGATCGTACCCCCCGGATTTTTGATCAAAGAACCAGCCATCAGATCCGCACCCACAGCAGTAGGTTCGCAATCCTCAACAAACTCGCCGTAACAATTATCCACAAAGCAAATTGTGTTAGGATTCTGATGTTTGACTAGATCGATGATTTTTTTGATCTCTGAAATAGACAGACTCGATCGCCAAGAATAACCGCAAGAGCGCTGGATAAAAACCAGGCGAGTCTTTGCTGAAATAGTAGAGCTCAGTGCCTGCCAATCCAAATTTCCTTCGCGAGTTAGAGGCAACTCACGGTAACTAATGCCAAACTCAATCAGTGAACCTTGACCTTGCCCCCGCAAGCCGATCACTTCTTCTAAAGTATCGTAGGGAGAACCAGCCACTGCCAACATTTCATCACCAGGACGCAGGATGCCAAAAAGAGCACAGGCGATCGCGTGAGTACCCGAAACAAACTGTACCCGCACAGCCGCCGCCTCTGCCCCTACCACCGCGGCAAACACCCTGTCCAAAGTTTCCCGACCCAAATCGTCGTGGCCGTAACCCGTAACCCCTGCAAAATGCTGGACTCCAACCCGGTGGCTGCGAAAAGCTTTTAAGACTCGTTGAAGATTTTGCTTGACTGTCGCGTCAATACCAGAAAAAATCTGAAAGAGTGCCTGTTCTGCTTCCTGTAGCCGTGAAACGCTATTCATCTACAACCTCGCTCACCATTTGCGTGCGCGCCGTTGATTATCGCGTAAATACGGCCTCTAGTTTGTAAACATAATATATTCATGACGATCGCAACTTCCAAAAAAACTTCTCCTGATTGGCCTGTCATAGGCTTTATGGCCTTTCTGCACATCGGCGCTTTATTTGCTTTGCTGCCGGGTAATTTTAGCTGGTCTGCTGTCGGCTTAGCAGTATTCCTGCACTGGGTAACAGGTGGTTTAGGGATTACTCTCGGATTTCACCGTCTCGTTACGCACCGCAGTTTTCAAACACCGAAATGGCTAGAGTATTTTCTAGTTATTTGCGGCACCCTGTCCTGTGAAGGCGGCCCCATCGACTGGGTAGGAATGCACCGATTACACCACATACATTCTGACACCGAAGAAGATCCCCACGATTCCAATCAAGGCTTTTGGTGGAGCCACATGGGTTGGATGATCTCAGATCTGCCGATGAGAGTTCAAATCCCCCGCTTTACAAAAGACATTGGCGATGACCCAGTATACAAGTTTCTCCAAGCATATTTTATACCCATCCAAGTTGTCTTAGGCGTGTTGCTTTATTTATTAGGCGGCTGGTCTTTCGTGGTTTGGGGCGTGTTTATGCGGATCGTAGTGGTGTTCCACTGCACTTGGCTGGTTAACAGCGCTACCCACAAATTTGGCTACCGCACCTACGAATCGGGCGATCGCTCGACCAATTGCTGGTGGGTTGCTGTCCTCACCTACGGTGAAGGCTGGCACAACAATCACCACGCCTTTCAATACTCTGCTCGCCACGGTCTCCAATGGTGGGAAATCGACATCACATGGATGACTATTCAACTGCTACAATCGCTGGGTTTGGCAACCAAAGTGAAATTAGCAGAAAAATAGGGCGATCCGCGCTTAGTCATTGGTTGTCGGTCATCGGTTTTGGATTAATGGCTCGTTACCGCCCAAAAAATAGGTACCGTGCTCCGACGCTAGCTTAGGGTAGATCGGAAAATTTTAGACGATAGTTCAAGCTGCGATGATTCAATGCTGCAAGTAAATCTAAAATCTAAAATCTAAAATCTAAAATCGACTGACCAATGCCTAATGCTGTTTTGGCGATCGGGTCAGGTGGCGTTGAACACAGATTGAATCATCTGGCGCGATCGACCCAACCAACACCACAATCAGTTATAATAGAGTTAGGAACAAAAAATTTTGTTTTGCAGCCAAAATTTTTAATTTCACAATTAAATCGTAAATCTTTTTCGATCCTCATCCAAAATCTAGGGGAGCATCTTTTGAAAAAAGCATTTTTTACAAAGCGTGCTGTCGGGAACTTCTCACAGCATTATTAAATGCAAAACACAGATCCTCCCAAATCTATCATTCATTCTCGATCGGTTTGGGCAAGCGTGCACCAAAACAGTTCGCGACTCAATCCAAACTCTTATACGTGAATTCCAGTCTGCATCTGATCAGAAATTAACAAAAAGAATGACAATAGCAACACAAGAAAAACTCCAATACAATTGGAAGCACGTTATTAGTTTAGCAGGGCTGCATATCGGAGCTTTGTTCGCATTGCTACCGAGTAACTTCAACTGGACAGCAGTTGGTTTAACAGTATTCATGCACTGGATCACCGGCGGTTTAGGAATCACTCTCGGATGGCACCGCCTCCTCACCCACCGCAGCTTTCAGACACCAAAATTCGTAGAATACTTTCTAGCATTTTGCGGAGCCCTGGCCTGTCAAGGAGGCATAATTGATTGGGTTGGGTTACACCGTTTACACCATACCCACTCTGACCAAAATGCGATCGACCCTCACAACGCCCAGAATGGTTTTTGGTGGAGTCACATCGGGTGGATGCTGTATAAAGGCCCCGCCCACGCTGAAATTGCTCGCTGCACAAAAGACATTTCCAGCGATCCGTTTTACCAATTTTTGCAAAACTACTTTCTCCCCATGCAAATCGTCTTTGGCGTGTTGCTTTACTTAGCAGCAGGCTGGCCCTTTGTAGTTTGGGTAATTTTTGCCCGCTTAATTTTGGTGTATCACTGCACTTGGTTTGTGAACAGTGCAACTCACAAATTTGGCTACCGCACCTACGAAACCAAAGATAGTTCTACTAACTGTTGGTGGGTTGCGGTTTTGACTTACGGCGAAGGCTGGCACAACAACCACCACGCTTATCAATACTCTGCCCGTCACGGTATGAAATGGTGGGAAATTGACTTTACTTGGATGACAATTCAAGTCATGGAAGCACTCGGTTTGGCTAGTAAGGTGAAATTACCACCAGCACAATCTTAGCCATTCAGTCCTCGACTAAACCTACAAAACCCGGTTTCTCAAAGATACCGGGTTTTTTAATTAACTTCTTGCCTCAATCTTTGATTGATAGTTCAACCGCAGTTTGTAGGGTGTGCACTGCGCACCGGTTGACTTAGTGTCCCACACCCCCAGCGGTTGAGTTGGTGCTTTTCGACGCACGCTATAAGATTTGCCGGTGCGCATTGCGCACCCTACAAGATAGAATGACTAATGACTAATGACTAATGACTAATGACTACTGACTAATGACTACTGACTAATGACTAATGACTAATGACTAATGAGACCGTTTTTGGTCGCTGCGGCCGCGCAAATATTCTGCTAAAAATGCCAATCCTCCCGAACCTACTATCAACAGCACGCTGAGAGCATTAATATCAGGTTTCACCCCAGTCCGAATCCGGCTAAAAATTTCCATCGGCAGAGTTGTAGTCCCGCTACCTGCGGTGAAACTCGCAATCAAAAAATCGTCCATGCTGAGGACAAAAGACAGCAGACAACCAGAAACAATGCCGGGTAATAATTGAGGTAACAAAACCTGAATAAAAGCCTCAACTGGTGTTGCACCCAAATCTAAGGCAGCTTCTTCTAAATAGGGGTTTAAATCCGCCAATCTAGTAGAAACAGCTAGGGCGATGTAAGCCAGACAAAACACAACGTGGGCGGCGACAATTGTCCACAAACTCAGAGGAATAGCGAGGGCTGCTAAAAATACCAGAGTGGCAACCGCGCTGGCAATGTCTGGAATAATAATCGGTAAGTAGGAAACTCCTTGATATAAACTTTTGCCGGGAAAGCGGTAGCGGGCTAAACCAACGGCCATTAAAGTTCCGAGTACAGCCGAGATTGCAACTGCACAAACAGCGACTGTTAAACTGTTTCTGAGGGCAATTAATATCCGCGTATCGCTAAATAATTTAACGTACCAATCTAAGGTAAATCCTTCCCAGCCGGCGCTAAAACGCGATTTGTTAAAGCTGTAAAATGTGAGTACCAAAATGGGAAGGTACATATAAAAAAACATCAAAACGGCAAAAATTGCTTGCCAAGAAATTTTAAATTTAGGTTTTAAGTACATATCGGGTGGTATTTCCTCCTGTGGATTGTCGGCGGTATTTTCCATATCTCGTTAATCGGGAATTGGTAATTAGTGATTGGTAATTGGGAATTGGAACGGTCAACAGTCAACAGTCAACAGTCAACAGTCAACAGTCAACAGTCAACTGACTAAACTGCATTACGATCGCCATATTTGAGCAAAAGGGCAATTCCGATACTCACTGCAAAAATTAATACCATACTCAGAGCCGATCCTAGCCCCCAATTTTGAGTTGCTCCCAAAAACTGATTGTAGATTAAACGAGCCGCCGTCATGCTGGAAGCTCCACCGAGCAACTCTGGATCGACAAAATCGCCCAAACAGCTAATAAATACTAGCAAAGAGCCCGCTGCAATCCCCGGCATCGTTTGAGGTACTGTCACTTGCCAGAAAGTTTCTATCGGATTCGCGCCCAAATCTTGAGATGCTTCTAACAATCTGCGATCGAGCTTTTCCAAAGAAGCGTAGAGAATTGTTACGATATAAGGCAAATAGCTGTAAGCCATGCCGATTAAAACTGCGGAACTTTGATTTAGCAATTCTAGAGGAGGGATGCCGACAAGTGACAGCAGCGAGTTGAGAACGCCCGTAGGACGCAGAATTGTAATCCAAGCATACGATCGCAACAGCGAAGAAGTCCACAGCGGCAACACAAAGCCCAACAATGTTAAATTCCGCCACTTGGGGGAGACATTGAGGGCTATCCAGTAAGCGACGGGAAATCCCAGCAATAAACACAGAATAGTCGTTCCCGTGGCGAAAAAGAGCGATCGACCCATCACCTGCAAATTCAGCGGCTCAAACACTCGCAGGTAGTTGGCGATTCCCGAAGGATTCACCAAATCTCCCGGCTTAATATTTGGCACCAAACTAAGCTGAAAAATCACCAGAGTTGGTATTACTAATAATAAAACCAGAAACAAGCCAGAAGGGCCGAGCAATGCCAGCGGCCCAGCCCACTTAGACCACGGGGGAAGTGTTTCAGGCTTCGAGGGAGCATTGGGAGGAATAGGAGGGGGAGCTTTGGTGGAAACAGCCATAAATCAATTTTTTTTGAGTTTTTAACCGCAGATTAACGCAGATTAACGCGGATATAATATGGATCGAGTGGGCGATCGACTATGGGGGCGGATTGATGTAAAAATTGGGTAAAAGTCAGAGATTGCGCGTAAAATCCGCCCTACAGGTGACGATCAGCCGCTGGTTAACTTAGTCCAATAGCGATCGTACACTTCCATAAATTTGCCTACCGGAGCAACACCTTCGCAATTTCTTAAAACAGCTTCCGAGGGGAAAAGAATTTCGTTTTCGCGGACTTCCGGCGTTAACAAACTAAAAGCATCTTCCGAAGGAGTTGAAAAACTGAGCCGTTCGACTAAAGAAGCAGCAACATCCGGTTGCAGCATAAAGTTAATCCATTTGTAAGCTGCTTCGGAATTGGGAGCACCTTTCGGAATTACCAAAGTATCAGTCCACAGAGAAGAACCGCTTTTTGGCACGACATATTTCAATTTATCGTTGTCGGGAATTACTTCATTAGCATCAGAAGAATAACACATAGCTACCTTCAAATCCCCCGTCAACATTTGCGGCCGCCAAGCGTCTGTTGTGAAAGATGCGATCGCAGGTTTGAGTTCCACCAACTTTTCGTAAGCTTGTTTAACTTGCTCTGGGTTCGTAGAATTCAGAGAATAGCCCAGCATCCGCAACGCAGCGCCCATGACTTCTCGAACATCGCTGGCTAGCGTCATTCGCCTTGCTAACTCTTTTTTGTGCTCCCACAAATAGCCCCAATCTTCAGGAGCTTCTTTGAGTTGTTCGCTGTTGTAAATTAAGCCTGTCGTTCCCCAACTCAAAGGCACGCTGTAGCGGTTTCCTGGGTCATAGACAGGGTTTTGGAACTGTTTTTTTAGGCGATCAAGTCCGCCCAAAATCGAGTGGTCTAATGGAGTCAACAGCCCCAGTTCCGTCATTTGAACCACCATGTAGTCAGACGGGTAAATGATGCTGTAGGCGCGGCCACCGCCGGCTTGAACTCTAGCCAGCATCTCTTCGTTGGAGCTAAACACGTCGGCGATGACGCGAATGCCGGTTTTTTCGGCAAAGCGATCGAGCAAAGCTTTATCGGTATAGCCTGCCCAAGTATAGATAAAAAGTTGGTCAGCAGCACCTTTGACGGGAGGAGCAGATTGTACGTCTGCAAGTCGCCAGCCACAACTCGAAAGAGCTAACCCTGAGATTGTCGCCGCCGAATTTTTTAGGAACTGACGGCGTGTCGAATTAGCCGGGAAAATCCTGGAAATTGGTAGATTTGTCGGAGGCACAGTTTGATTTTAGATTTTAGATTTTAGATTTTAGATTGGGGCATTGGGCATTGGGCATTGGGCGAAGCGAAGCGGAGGGATTGGGCATTGGGCATTGGTAATTGGAATTGGAATTGGGAATTCTCCCCCTCTCCCCCTCTCCCATTCTCCCCCTCTCCCAATCTCCCTCTCTCCCCCTCTCCCCCGTTAGGATCGATCGCCCAAAGCCAGACAATCAGTAGTCCCCCAGTAAGCATAAATCGGCGTGTGCGGGTCTGGGAAAGAGCCGCCGGTATTTGGCTGTCGCACAGTAATTTGATCGCCCGACGGTAACTCAACCACGTAATGAACGTGGGTGCCCATGTACATAGTATTTTTGAGCCGCCCTTCAAAACAGTTGACCGACACTTCCGGCTGGTAGAGATTCAAATATACTTTTTCGGGCCGGACGCTGACTACTACAGAGTCGCCGGTGACACCACTCCACATATCCGACTGCTGAACGATTATTTTCAGATTGGCTGATGTGCGAACTGTGAGAGTCGATCGGTCGATCGACTCCACCGTACCAGAAAACAAATTCGTATCACCAATAAAATCCGCCACAAAAGCCGTCTGCGGGCACTCATAAATTTCCTCTGGAGAGCCAATTTGCTCAATCCTGCCCTCGTGCATCACCGCAATCCGGTCAGAAAGACTCATCGCCTCTTCTTGGTCGTGAGTCACCATCACAAAAGTCAAACCCAACTCTTGATGCAAATTCGACAATTCCAACTGCATCTGCTTACGCAACTTCAAATCCAGAGCACCCAGGGGTTCATCCAGCAGTAGAACCGCCGGTCGATTTACCAGAGCTCTCGCCAAAGCCACCCGCTGCTGCTGGCCGCCCGACATTTGACCCGGAAACCTGTTGGCGAAAGATTCCATTTTCACCAATTGCAAAGCTTCCCGTACCCGTTCTTCTACTTCCGATTTCCCCAGCTTTTTAATCCGCAATCCAAAAGCAATATTGTCCCAGACATTCATGTGTCCGAACAGGGCGTAGCTTTGAAACACAGTATTTACCGGACGGCGGTAAGCTGGAGTATTAGTCATCGACTGGCCGCGAATCATCAATTCGCCCGCCGAGGGAGTCTCGAAACCAGCGATTAAACGCAGCGTGGTAGTCTTACCGCAGCCGGAGGGACCGAGAATGCTAAAAAATTCTCCTTGACGAATGCTAAGGTCAACTCCGCGAACTGCGGTTTCGCCGTTAAATACCTTAAAGACCTTGCGGAGTTCAACGTCAAGCGCTGTATCCGTTGCTGTCGTACCTTGGTTGAGTGCTGTCTGAAACATATTCGCCCTTTCCTGGGGTTAATGCACGCCGTTTGAATCCAGTTTAACTTTAGACTTTTCTGTATTTTAGGCGAGGAATGTTAGGAAGTCACAGGTTTTAGAATTTGTTCTTTAAATTCTATCTCAGGTTGCTCCTGCGCCCTACCGAATGTCTTGCGTCCTGCACCTGATACCATAGCCAAGATTGCCAAAGTCCTTTTAAGCAAATTTTCGGACGGGCTAGAAGCCCATCCCACAAGAAAAAAAAATTTTCGGACGGGCTAGAAGCCCATCCTAAGTATTTTTGCAATTCAAGTCTCATCGACCTGACATCTATTGATTCTCAGGACTTGGTGTGGGAGATGGTGAGGGTGTTTGCGGCTTCTCTGGTTTGGGCGCTTCTGCTTTTTTCCACTCTGACAAAGGTCGCTGGACGGCATTTTTAAAGTCAAAAGGCACTAGCAGCACTGGTAAAGTTTGGGCTAAATTTTGAGGGGGCGCTTCCGCCGGATTGGCTTGGGCGTACAAGAAGCGGCCAGTAAAGTCTGTTTTGCCTAAAACTAGGCGATGAGTTTCCTGGTTGTCCAGCTTGACTGTGACTGTAGCTTGGGGTTTATCTAGACCGAATTCTGGCAGTTGAGCGGCGGTAATATCAATTGTACGATCGCTCTTTCCTGTTGCCAGCCTGTCCAGCAAAAAATCCACCGATGCCTGACTCGCGTGTGCTTGCACTGGCAATTTCATTTCCCAGCTAGAGTTACCTCCTTTCGTTGCATAAACTCGCTCAAAAGTCAAGATTTTTTCAGGAGTTTTGACTGTAAAGAATTGTACGCGATCGGACTTAAAAGTAAAAATTTTCTGTTTCTCTTCCTTAGCCGCTTCCTGTTTCGGAGACACTTGCATCTCGTACAAAGAAACGAACCCAATCATGCTTAGCGCGACGGCTATCAATATGAATGTATTTTTCTGCAATTTCATAAGTAGAAGGAAGAAGGAAGAAGGAAGAAGGAAGAAGGAAGAAGAAGGAAGAAGGAAGAGGGAAGAGGGAAGAAGGAAGAAGGAAGAAGAAGGAAGAGGGAAGAGGGAAGAAGGAAGAAGGAAGAAGGAAGAAGGAAGAAGGAAGAAGGAAGAAGATATACACAGACAGCTTTTTAGCGCTCCATATTTTACGCTTAATTAAGTGGATTTACTTAATAACGGGTAATTGGGAATTGGGAATTGGGAATTGGGAATGGGTATAAAAACAAGAAATAGGCAAAAGGGATAATCTTATTTTTGTCCTTCTTCCCTCTTCCTTCTTCCTTCTTCCTTCTAACGGGGAATTGAGAATTGGGAATTGGGAATTGGGAATTAGGAATGGGTATAAAAACAAGAAATAGGCAAAAGGGATAATCTTATTTTTGTCCTTCTTCCCTCTTCCTTCTTCCCTCTTCCTTCTTCCTTATTCCTTCGTAATTATCTTCTCTTCCACCAGATAGCGCCACCAATTGCCAGTCCGAGTAAAGGCCAAATTAGCCAAGCTAAAACCAGCAATCCTACTTGGACGACAGTCATGTTAATCCGGCGGTTGGTAGCTTTTTTCGGACTAATAGAAAAGCTCTGTTGGTCTGGTTTACTCAACCAACTGACCGAGTTGAGAAACACGTCGCTATTGAGTTGTTGGTCGAACCAACCGTTGGTAATAAATTGAGATGTACCTATGACTACCATTCTCGCTGTTTTTTTAGGAATTGAAGGTACAGAAGGAGTTGCTATTGGACTGGGAGATGCTGTGGCTGTTGGTGTGGCTGTTGGTGTGGGCGAACTTCCGGGAGATATTGTGGCTGTTGGTGTTGGTGTTGGCAAACTTTCCGGGTCTTGTGTCGGAGATGCTGTGGGTATTGGCGAAATCGTCGGTAATGCTGGAGGCGTAGCTTCTTGGGAAACAATCACTGAGTAGCTGATGGGGGAAGCTACGGGCGAAGTTGTTGGCGATGGCGAAGTTGTCGGCGATGGCGAAGTTGTTGGCGATGGCGAAGTTGTCGGCGATGGCGAAGTTGTCGGCGATGGCGAAGTTGTTGGCGATGGCGAAGTTGTTGGCGATGGCGAAGTTGTTGGCGATGGTGATGTTGTTGGCGAAGTTGTTGGCGATGGTGAAGTTGTTGGCGATGGCGAAGTTTTCGGCGATGGTGATGTTGTCGGCGATGGTGATGTTGTTGGCGAAGTTGTCGGGGATGCTTGGGGTGAAGGCGTGACGGGTGTTGGTGAGGGTGAGCGGTTTAAGGGAGTGGTGTCAGAACCCGATCGCACTAAAGCCACACCTAATAATAACGGGCCTTGTCGATCGGTCTTCTGATCGAACTCCAATTTCTTAGTCGTCAAATCGCTTTCGGCCCAACTTTCCTCACTCGTCCAAATCAGCGGTTTTTCCTCTATCCCTTCTACTGTCGAGATTTCCAAAGCACGCGCAAACGGATAAAATGAAATACCGTTGCCAAAACTTTGAGTAATCGGATGTTCGCCGTAGCGCCTAACTGTGGGAACCGTGACGCCGAGCCCGAATCTTTTACCATTATCGGAATAATCGATAGCCAAACGGGTGTCTAGTTTTACGCCCCATTCTTGCAGAAATTTGTCCAATCCCGTATTAATTGCCGGGTCTACCATTAGCAATAAACTGCCGCCGCGATCGAGATAAGCTTTTAGTGCTTTAATTTCTGTATCTACAAACGGTTTTTCCAACCCAGCAATAATTAAAGCATCTGCATCTTCCGGGACTTCTTTACGTTCGGTAAAATTCAGAGTTTGGGCTTTATAATACTTGTCTTTCAGAGCTTTTTCAGCTTGCTGAATTCCGCCTTGACCTTCTTTCAGCGGGCGTTCTCCTTTACCTTGCAAAAAGTATACTGTAGGAGTACGAGTGCTCAGAATTTCTTCTAAGCCATTGGTAAGTTTGATCTCCGAAAGACCTTGATTCGGGTCGCTACCAAAAGCCGTACCACCTTTTTGCAGCACCTGTTTTTTGTCACCAGATTGCAAGTAAACTTCTCCGATGCTGGTAATGCTAAATTCCCGGATTTTTCCGGGTTGAGTCTGGGGGTCAACAAACTCATATTGAAACTTTTCGCCTCCCTCGCGTTTGTAGGTTTGTAGTAATTCTTTAATTTGGGGGTTTTGGATGGGGTCAAACACCCAAACTTTGACTGGTTGTTGCAGGTTTCGCAATATTTGTTGAGTCTGGGGGGCGAGAGTAAATTGTTGGCTTTCGGTTAAGTCGATGCGGACGGGATAGCGAAATGCTATGAAGTTAATTACTCCCAGAATCACAAAGACGGCGATGGTAGCAATCAGGGCGTTGGTACTCGCTTGAGTGGAACGTCGCCCCCAAAAGCCTTGTTCGTTAGTCAAATATAGCAGCCAAAGTGCGATCGTCACTATTCCGGCAATCACTAGACCAACTGTGAGGGGTTCCCACGCTGCGGATACAAGTCTTGCTGTTAACCCGGCTGCGGTGAGGATGGGGCCCAGCCAAAAAACGTATTTCCAATTTGTTTTGCTAATTTTCATAACGTAAATATTATGTGACCAAATTCCGGTTAGAGAATGTTATTCTATATCCTATTAGCCTGCTGCAACCAGGCTGTCAAATCTGACAGACTGTTGAAATCCAGGACGGCATCTCCTAATTCTTCTAATTCCTGTACGCCTAATTGACGAATGCTGTTTTCTGTTTCCGGTTGTATTGTGCCTAAACGCCGCACGATTTGACGCAATATTAACGACTGTTGAGCGGTTTTTGTCACCTGTTCTTTTGCTAAATCTAGGGCAATCCGCTGGTCTTGAATCCACTCTTCTTCGTTCTGCAATTCATTTAATTCTTCCTGACTAAAGTTGTCCTCGCTGGCAATTCTAAAAGCTTTGTGTATTTCGGGAACTGCACTGAGTGTTTCTGGTACTGTCTCCAGGCTGCTGGTATTTTTGAGAAAGTAAATCCATTGGTCGGCTGCTGTTTCTAATTGTGCTAATTCTTTGCTAAATTTTGGCAATTCGACAAATACTAATTCTATTTCAGTATCTGGACTCTCAAACTTTTTATCTTTTTCTTTGAAAACAAACGTCGTCATAAATTCTGGCTGATTTTCCAACATTTCAAAGTCGGCAATTTTCAAGGAAATTACTGTTTTTAGTCTTTCATAGCGTTCTTCTCCTGTTAATTGCAGGCTGTAGGTTTTGGCAGCATTGTACAACACTCTGTTCTCGAAGGAAGGCACGTTGAGCAGTTGGATTTCAATGAGGGCTATTCTGCCGCAGTTAATAGTGGCTTTGACATCTAGGTGTGTGTCTGGGACTCCGAAAGTTTGATTTCCAGGTGGGGAGTCGATTATTTCTAAGTCTTCGATGACTGGCTGTGCTTCATAAAGGATGGCGTTTAAAAAATTAATTAGGATATCTTTGCTGTCGCAGGAACCGAATATTTTTTTGAACGCACAGTCGATTTTTGGATTGATAAATCTCATTGTTTTAAGCAATTAGTGGAATAACTAACATTAATTGGAAATGGGGCATTGGGCATTGGGCATTGGGCATTGGGAATGGGGCATTGGGCGAAGCGAAGCGGAGGGATTGGGCATTGGGCATTGGTGGTGTCTTCTTTAATGTGCAACTCTCCAAATCTCCTATTTTTCCACTCTTTCCTCTTTATTCCCCGAAGCCTTGCCTGATGCTTTTAAGAACGCTGATATCGCAGCGCATCGATGGATTGGGCGGTGAGAAATACTCCCAGAATGGTGTAACTGGCCAACATAATTAAACTGCTGGTATCAAAAACTCCCTTGACAAGATTAGTATAATTTGTGAGGAGTGACAACTGTCCTAATGCTGATCCGAAGGGACCGCCGATACTGACGGCGGCTGCATCGATTACCCACAGAAATAATACTAGAGCGAAGGTGAGAATGGCTGATAAAATTGTGCTGTCTGTGAGGGAGGAAATAAACATTCCGAGGGATAATACTGCGGCTGCTAGTAAGATTAAGCCGCCGTGTCCTAGTAGGAGGACACCGGCGGGTACGGGTGGGGTTGAGGAACTGAGGGCGATCGCCTCGCAGAACAGCAGGGGCAACAACATTGTGGTATAAAATGTTAAAACGCCGAGGAGTTTGCCCGTAGCAACTGCCCAGTTTGTTAAGGGCGATGTGGCTAAAAGTTCTAGGGTTCCGCGTTTGCGTTCTTCTGCGTAAAGTCCCATTGATAGTGCGGGTAGCACGAACAGTGAAAGGGAACCCATGATTCGTAGAAATAGTTGCAGAAATTCGTAGGCTACATCGATGGGAGGTTCAGTAATTCCTGCTTGGTCTCGCTGGCTGATTTGGGGAATTAAGCCGTCGGGGGCGAGAAGAATGGCGATTAAAAAGTAGCCGGTGATCAGCCAAAAGACGGCGGCGATGGCGTATGCTAATGGCGATGCAAAATAGCTTTGCAGTTCTTTGCGATAAATGGCGATGATATTACTAATCATTACTAACCTGGGAATTGGGGATTTGGGATTGAGTAGTTGGTAATTGGTTCATTCTGTTTTGTCGGCGGGTGGGTGTGGTTCGCTGTCGTTGGTATTTTGGGGATTTGTTTCTATTTGTCGCTTTCTGGTAAGGGGTGGTGGTTCTGGTTGAGAATCGCTAGTCGGTTGTGGCTTTTTTTTAATTGGCCGATTTTTTACAACTGGTTGGGATTCTGGTTGAGAATGTTCGATCGACTTTGGTGTATCTAAAATCAGTTCGGGTTCTGGTTGAGAAGGATCGATCGACTCTACCATTTGAACAATGAGCAGATTTTCGACAATCGGTTCTGGTTGAGAAGGCTCGATCGACTTTGGTGTATCTAAAATCAGTTCGGGTTCTGGTTGAGAAGGTTCGATCGACTCTACCATTTGAACAATGAGCAGATTTTCGACAATCGGTTCTGGTTGAGAAGGCTCGATCGACTTTGG
>NZ_JAUBVR010000088.1:0-20743 GCF_036705955.1 Microcoleus sp. A6-C6
AAGCATTTGAACTTTATTATATGCTAAGATTTTTTGTTGTTGTTTCCGAATCTCTAGCAATACCTCTACAGATTCGGCAATCGTTATATGAGGACGACCAGACATTTTAATGTTCTCCTTTACTTTTTAGATAAGTCTAGCATAACTTTAGAAAAATGGTATTACCTATGAATTTAGGTAACTTTCTTGAGTATGTTACTAGCCTGTCACTAAGCTATAGTAACATACTTGGTAACATACTTGGTAACATACGAATAACTAATAGTGTGTTACTGAGTATGTTGATTATCTTATAGGTGTGTTACCAGACGATTAATATGTTATCTTGGTATTGTACCGATTCTAGAAGGTAACATACTATGGCAACAGACAAGAAACACATCGCCGTATATCTCGATAAGGCTGTAGAGGATGCGCTGAATGAATTCTGCATCGCTAACAGTATGGAATCTAAGAAGGGGCCGATGTATTCGGCGGCAGTTAATAAAGCACTGGCACAATTTTTCGGGATACCTAGTACCACGCCAGATACCATACTTAGTACCACACGAGATACCATACCAGGCAACAAAGTAGCTCAACGCTTGGCTGAACTCGAAAATCAGTTATCTGAGCGGTTTGAAGAGATTGAGGAACGGCTGGGAAAATTGAGGGCCTGAGTGAATCACCCACAGAATCACTCAGGCCGGACATCGCAGAGGAACTCGAAAGCTTGCGCCAGAGTTTAGATGGTTCCGATCGCCTAGTCGTCAGAAAAAATCAAGAAATCTCTGAGCTAAATTCTCGACTGGCAACGAAGGATGAAACGATCGCAGAACTGGACGAGCAAATCGACAGACTAGAGTCCGAGCTTGCCAGTCGTGAGCCAACTCAATCAGAAAACCTGGCGACGGTCGGAACCGATTTGTCAAAAGTAGAAGCGGCCGACTTGCTCAACCAGTTGAAAGCGCGGCGCAAAAAATCGAAGGCGGACTTGGCAGATATGGACGCTGTTCTAGAGTTGCTCTCCCAGTCTTGATTTAGTAGCGGTTCCGTGTTTTGGGGGAAGGGTTGACTAGAGACTGAATATTTCTAGTCAATTTCTAGTCAATTTGTCTCCAATTTGGTCATTTGATACTCAGTTTGTAGTCAATTTCTAGTCAGTCCCATGCACGATCCACCCGTATTCTTACCAATAAAAAGCCTCAAACCGTTGATTTATCCTAGGTTTGAGGTAATTTAATTAAAGAGCGGGCAGCGGGAATCGAACCCGCATAGTTAGCTTGGAAGGCTAAAGTTTTACCACTAAACTATGCCCGCACACACAGAACCTAAACATACCACAAGCTTCGGAGAATAGCAATAGGTCTGTGCAAAATTTTTTAATGGTTCTCTGAAAGTGGTTGAATAGGGACTTGTAGCCCGCCCCAAAAATCCGCCTCTTCCATGCTGCGAAAGCTTTACGGATGGAAATAATCGTAGATTTGCTGCGCCAGACGCGGGCCAATCCCAGAAACTTCAGCCAACTGTTCGGGAGTCGCTAAACGCAGATAGTCGATCGACCGAAAATGTGCTAACAACAGTTTTTGGCGGTGGTGTCCCAATCCCGGAATCTCATCCAAGCGCGATCGCTTCATTCTCTGACTTCTTTGATCCCGGTGAAAACTCACAGCAAATCTGTGCGCCTCATCCCGCACCCGACGCAATAACTGTACACCAGGCTGCTCAGAATTAGTTGGCACTGGCAAAGATTCCCCCGGCAAAAATATCTCCTCTCGCTGCTTTGCCAAACTGACAACCCGCAACTCATCTAGCAAATTCATCTCCCGCAAAACTTCCACAACTGCTGACAATTGACCTTTGCCACCATCGATCATAATCAAGTCAGGTTTGTCAGAAATAGTATGAGAAACTGAAGAGAAACTGCTGATTTCTTCCGGTTCTCCTACATTACTCGATTCATCTTCCTTCTTCCCATCCGTTAAATCCGCTACATAATCCGCTGCCGAACTTCCTTCTTCTTTTTTATCTCGGAATCTCCTACCGATAACTTCTGCTAAACTCGCAAAATCGTCCGAATGACCCGATTTAATTTCAGGATTCTTAATTTTGTAGTGGCGATAGTGTTGATTTGCGGGCAAACCATCGATAAATACGACGCGGGAAGCTACCGCATCCGAACCTTGGATGTGAGAAATATCGTAACCTTCAATACGGTGGGGAACTTCTGGCAAATCTAGAATTTCTGCTAAATCTTGCATGGCTTGAGAATTGCGATCGCTCAATCGTTGCATTCTCGCCAATTCATACTCAGCATTGCGTTCCACCATCTCAATTAACTCCGCCTTAGTTTGCCGCTGCGGTGTTAAAATTGTCACTTTTCGTCCCTTGCGATTGCTCAGCCAATCTGCTAATATTTCCGCTTCTGGCAAATCGTACTGCACAGAAATTTCGCTGGGAATTTCTACAGATTCGACATTTTGATAATGTTCCTCCAACACCCGCTGCAAAATTGCTCCCGGTTCCACGCCGCATTGAAATTCCCATTTCCCTATTCGTGATTCCTGGGAAGAAGGCGAACTATTTTCACTCACATTTTCTGGCAGCAAAGGCGTTGGGGACGCGGGAACATCAGCCATGAATCCTAATCTGCCGACTAATTGACCGGCACGAATCTGGAATAATTGAATGCAGGCGTGCTGGGTGTCGGCCGCCAGGGCGATCGCATCCCTGGAAACAGTATCATTAGGTAAAGACACTTTTTGACCAGCACTCAAAGACTGCAAACCCTTAATTTGGTCACGAATTCGCGCCGCAGTTTCAAAGTTTAAATCTTCGGCTGCTTGTTCCATTTGTGGCTCCAGAATATCCAGTAATTCCTGAGTCCTTCCCTGGAAAATCATCGCAACTTTTTGGATAATTTTTTGGTAATCTTCCGCAGATATTAACCCCTGACAAACGCCGACGCAACGGCCGATATCGTAGTTCAGACAGGGACGGTCTTTAAACAGCGGTTGAGGGCGCTGTCGCAAGGGAAAAATCCGCTTAATTAAATGTAGCGTACTCCGCAGCGCCCCTGTATCGACGTAGGGCCCATAGTAGCGGTCTTTTGCACTACCGGCGCGGCGTTTGCGGGTGATGAAAATGCGCGGGTACTTTTCTGACCAAGTTATGCACAAATAAGGATATTTTTTATCATCTTTGAGGAGGACATTAAAGTGAGGTTGATGCTGTTTTACGAGGTTTGCTTCTAACGCCAAAGCTTCCGCTTCTGTGTCGGTGGCGATGAATTCAATTTCGCGTACTTGCTGCACCATCATCGCGATGCGGGGACTGAGATTTTGGCTTTCGCGGAAGTAGGAACGGACGCGGTTTCGGAGTTTTTTGGATTTGCCGATGTACAGAATGCGATCGCCCTCATCGCGCATTAAGTATACACCAGGAACCGCCGGAATTTCTTTGAGGCGGCTTTCTAGGCGTTCTGCATCTTTAATTAGCGGAAGCATTCTTTGGATCATTAGTTATTTGTTATTTGTTATTTGTTATTCCCAATGCCCAATGCCCAATGCCCAATGCCCAATCCCTCCGCTTCGCTTCGCCCAATTCCTACAATATCTGAGATAAAAACTTGCGCGTGCGTTCTTCCTTCGGGTTCTGAAAAAACTCTTCCGGCCCGGCTTCTTCAACCAAAACACCGCCATCCATCAATACAATGCGATCGGCAACTTCGCGCGCAAACCCGACTTCGTGAGTCACCACTACCATTGTAATTCCAGTTTGAGCCAAATTTCGCATGACATCTAAAACTTCCCGCACCATTTCTGGGTCTAATGCTGATGTCGGTTCATCAAATAACATGATTTTAGGCTGCATGGCTAAAGAACGTGCAATTGCTACCCGTTGCTGCTGTCCGCCAGATAGCTGTCCGGGATATTTTTGTGCTTGTTCCAAAATTCCAACTCTTTCTAACAGTTGCATTGCTACTTCTTCTGCTTTTTTCTTGGGCCAGCGGCGCACCCACACCGGGGCTAGCATGACGTTTTGTAGGACTGATAGGTGGGGAAATAGGTTGAATTGCTGAAACACCATTCCTACTTCTTGGCGAATTTTATCGATGTTGCGCAAGTCGTGGGAAAGTTCGATTCCGTCGATCGTGATTTTACCCTGTTGATAAGCCTCTAAAGCGTTGAAAGTGCGAATAAACGTCGATTTCCCGGAACCTGACGGGCCCATCACGACGACGACTTCACCTCGGTTGACGTTCATGCTGACACCACGCAGTACGTGAAATTGTCCGTACCATTTGTGGACGTTTTCTGCGACGATTACTGTTTCTGGGCTTGTGGGTTGAGTTTCTATCATTTTTTTTATTTTTTAACCGCTGATGAAAGTTGATGAACGCTGATAGATATTTGTGTTTAGAAATTGTCTAATAACTACAAACTAATGACTAAGGACTAATGACTACAGATTAATGACTACGGACTAATAACTAATGACTTTTTTCTAAACTTCGTTCTATTTTGCGGCCAGCTTGTGACATTGAGTAGCAAAATACCCAATAAATGATGCCGACAAATATGTAAACTTCGGCGTACCTGCCTATATAGGATGGATTTGCTAAAACTGCGCGGGATATGCCGATTAATTCTAACATTCCGAATAGGGCAAGTAGGGATGTATCCATGAATAATCCGATGAATTGACCGCCGATCGCCGGAATGACAATTCGCAACGCTTGAGGTAGTACAATCAAAATTGTGAGTAGGGGTGTATTTAGCCCGATCGCCCTTGCTGCTTCTATTTGCCCCCTCGGTACGGCCTGCAAGCCTCCGCGCACGTTTTCAGCCAAGTATGCCGCACTGAATAATGTTAATCCGGCGATCGCCCGAATCACTCTATCTAATTTGGGATATTCCGGCGGCAAGAATAATTGCAGCATCACTTGACCTAAAAACAAGATGCCAATCAAAGGCAAACCGCGAACAATTTCAATGTATAATGTTGACAACAATTTAACGACTGGCAAAGAACTTTGTCTGCCGAGGGCTAGCAATACTCCCAGGGGAAACGAAAGCACAATGCTAATAATTGCTAAAAACAGCGTCAACACTAAACCGCCCCAATCATTTGTTGACACTTCTGTCAAGCCCAGCCCGCCTTTAATTAGCCACAGAATTACTGGGAAGGAAAGAGCCCAGATTGCAGGCATCCAACCCAGGATTTTAGAGTTGATTTGTCTGGCGGCGACATAGCTGGCGGCGGTTGCGATAACAATTCCTAAGAGGTAGAAGCGAGAGGTTTGGTCGATCGGCGAAATGACCGCACCAACAACCGCAGCACCGAGTAAAATCAGTGTAGGCGGATTCCAAAGACGTTCTTCCCGCTGAATATTTCCCCAAGTCAAGCCTCCCAACAAAGCAATTATTCCCGCCACTATCCACAGCCGCCAGTAGGATTCGCTGGGAAATCTGCCCGCGAAAAATAGCGGCAAGTTGGCTTCTAATACCCGCCACTGAGCTTTTGTTGTAGCCCAAAGGATAATTCCTTTGATAGTTTGGAAGGCGACAATCAGGCAAACTATTGTCAGAATGCTGTTGTACCAGGTACTAAATAGGTTTTTGCGCGCCCAATTCCAAGGTGTGGGCGATTCAGTGGCTGGGGGCGGCAGTACGGGAGTTGTTTCCATAGTTTTCGCAATTTTAGATGTTAGATTTTAGATTGGATACTGATAACGAGCGAAGATTGTGGCTTATACAAATTTTCTCAATTCTTGCTACTAAAAAAACTATTAGACTTGTTTCTGAACACCGTTTATCAGGTTCGTCGCGGTGAGATTGTCTGTCAAATTTAGGGACTTTCAACGGCGACACACCCTACGACTACTTATTGTCGCCGATTTATCCAATTTTCCCCACCAGGTAACTGACTTAAATGTGAGGCTAACACCGCGGGTAAATCTTTTGCGGAATGGATATAAGTTAAGTTCAATAATCTCACAGCAGTCTCGATAATCAGGTTTTTATCCACCATCTCTGCAAGTTGAAATTGACTATAAGCACCGTTGAATACTTCCTCCGCAGCCTCTGCGATGGCATCTTCAATCACCTCCTCTTCTATGAAACTCTCCCATTCATCAGAATTGATGTAATAAGATGTTTTATTGTCTTTAATATTTGCCTTTTTAATTTCTCTAATTGAATTCCGAATCGAATTTACCCAAGAACCAGTTAATCGCTGTTCAGCTTGATTTTTAATCAAGTGAATCAGTAAAACATTTAAAAAAGATTGAATCTGTCGCAAAATTGCCTGTTTGCTCATTCCATCTAACTCATCGACTATTGCTAAAGCATCCGTATATCTTCCTTGCAATATGCTATTTCTAAGGGCGATTAATTCTTGTGTCATTTTATTTTTCTCAAGTTTGATAGTGGTAAATCAAAGTGTGAGTCATTCACTTTTAATTGCACTTGCTAAAATTCCTAATATTTTATTGACATCTCTCAGGTAATATTCTGTTAAGTCAATTTCAATTACTTGTTCTTTAAATCTTAAAAATCTCCAGGTTTGGCCGCTAGTAACAGCCCCATAAGTTATTGTTGCATTTGGGTTGCCTTCACGTTCATTAAATATTCTAGCTGCCAACATTTCGGCTACACATGGCCCCAAACTTGCATTGATATCTTCGTTTTGTGCTTCGACGATTGCAACTACTGGTGCGGTAAGCATTAATAAGTGTGAAGAATGACTAATCAAAAAATCGCAATTTCCATTTAATCCTTTTTCGGCATCAACTGTAAAATCTATTCCACAAAAAAGACCAATTTGATGGTTCAACAGTTTTCTAAGTTCGATTAAAATCGGTGCGGTAATCATGGATGATCGAGACTTGTCAGTATTGCTACTTAAAGCAATGGGTACGTTCTCTTTGAGAATTTCTACAAGTAAGGGACTTGGTTCTAATTCTGGCACATTAGAGAACAGATTGATTCGATCGCTAATCGTCAAAGAGAAATTTTTTGTTACTGTTTTTAAGTCAAAATCTCTGTAACTCATTTCAATCTTAGTTCCAGATTATAATAAACTTAACTTTTGACTTCGCTGTCAACTGTCAACTGTCAACTGTCCACTGTCCACTGTTGTTTACCTTTCCTTGATTTGTACCGTTTGATTGTACCAATTCATGAATAGAGCAATTATCAAACTAATTGTTAGGTATGTTACCATGATAATTAGCATTGTTTCGATCGCACGACCGGTCTGATTCAACGTCGGAGAGCCCACCACAAAGTAAACGTCGGGATAAGCCACCGCCACAGCTAAACTCGAATTCTTAGCTAAATTCAGATACTGACTGGTTAAAGGCGGCACAATCACCCGCAAAGCTTGCGGCAAAATTACCATCCGCATGATTGTTCCAGAATTCAGTCCCAAAGACTTGGCCGCTTCCCACTGGCCTCGCGAGACTGACTGAATTCCGGCGCGGACAATTTCTGCAATGTAACTGCCAGTATACAAGCTGAGTCCTGTCACCAAAGCTGCAAATTCGGGAGTTAATTTTAATCCTCCTTCGAGTTGCAATGCTGATGTCAGGCGCGGAAAATCGAGGCGAAAAGGTGGATTTTGGGTGATAATCCCAGCTAAGATTGCACTTAGGACGATCGCACCAGCAGCCCAAAACAACTGCCTTCCCGGCTTAGCTTCTTCCAGCATCACCCGCGCCCGCCACATCCACAGCCCAGCCGCCGCCAAAACCCCGACAGTTAGCAAAATCAACCAAATCTCAAAACCCGGCAAAGGCGCAGGCCAAGGTACAGCAATGCCACGATTTGTCAAGTAAATCGGCCCTCTCATCTGCGGGTTGTCTTCCAATTTTGGCAGGGAAATGAACACTGCAAAATACCAGAAAAATAATTGCAGCAATAACGGCGTATTTCGCAGAACTTCTACGTACAAAGCTGCTAAATTTCGCAGTAGCCAATTGTCGGAAAGACGCGCAATTCCTACAGTCAAACCCGCAATCGTTGCGAAAATCAGGCCGATACCCATTACCCGCAGCGTGTTGATCAAACCGACTAAATAAGCTTGTCTATAACTGTTTTCGGGACTGTAGGGAATCACGCTTTCGCCGATGTCAAAGGATGCTTGGGAATTGAGAAAGTCAAATCCAAATGCAATCCCCAGTTGCGCGTAATTGGCGCTGAGGTTGTCCCAGAGAATGGCGATGACTGTTATTACTAAAATTAGGGCGATCGCCTGTCCGGCTATTTTCCAGAAGCGATCGTCTCGCAGTAGTGTTGATATATCTTTGAATTTGGATGAGTTCTCGGATTTGCCCGGTTTAGGTTCTGTATTCATAACTGTTTAATGTAGTAGATCGAGAAAATTGGTCGATCGCATAAAACTCGCAAAAATCTTGTAGGGTGTGCACTGCGCACCTTATCTGTGGGGTACGCGCTGAGCACATTGCTGCCTAAAATATCTTGTAGTTATTAGCTACAAACTTAATCGGTGCGCAATGCGCACCCTACAGACTCAACCGGTGCGCAATGCGCACCCTACTGATGAAATTAACGGAAGGGCGGCGAGTAAAGCAAACCGCCATCTTTCCAAAGTCTGTTTTGACCCCGGTCTAACTTAAGTGTACTTTTCGGGCCGAGGTTACGATCGTACATTTCCCCGTAATTCCCCACTTTCTTCACAACCCGGAGGGCGAAATCGTTCGGGAGTCCCAAACCTTTACCTAAATCTCCTTCTTTTCCTAGCAAACGTTTGACGTTCGGGTCTGTAGTGCTGGCGACAGTTTGGTCTACATTTGCAGAATTAATTCCCAAATCTTCAGCTTCAATCGTCGCAAAAATGATCCATCTTACCGCATCCGACCATTTAGGATCGCCGCTTTTCACGGCTGGGGCCAACGGTTCTTTTGACATCACGATCGGCAAAACAACGTTATTATCGGCATTCGGTAGAGTTGTGCGCTTCGAGACGAGTTGCGATCGATCGGCCGTAACTCCTTGACAGCGACCTTCTTGATACGTAGCAAAGGTACTATTCACATCTTCAAACACCACAGGAGTGTATTTAACTCCTAATTTTCGCATTTGGTCGGACAAATTTTGTTCAGTGCTCGTACCTGTTTGTACGCAGATAGATTTACCCGCAAAATCTTTTAAACTTTTGATGCCACTATTTTTTTTGACCATGATGCTTTGAGAGTCATAAAAGATCACCGGGGCAAATTCCAGTCCCGTCGTACTGTCGCGACTCGCCGTGTAGGTGGTATTGCGGCTGAGAATATCGATTTCTCCGGCCTGCAAAACTGTAAATCTATCTTTGGCGTTGAGCTTTCGGTATTCGACTTTTTCGGGATCGTCAAATATTGCCGCCGCTATAGCCCTGCAAACATCAACATCGAGTCCCGAATATTTGCCTTTTTCGTCTACAAAGCTAAAACCTGGCAATTCGCCACTAACGCCGCAAATCAGTTTGCCGCGGCTGACAATTGTATCTATCCGGCTCGGCCCTTGTTGCGATTTACCTTCAGCAGCATTTGTCGCTGGTGTTTGTCCGACTTGTGCCGATCGATCTCGACAAGATGCTAATGGTGCGACAAACAACATACTTGCCAACAGAAATCCCCATTTAGGCATAAATTTTAGTAGAACGCTTTCTCGACGATCCTACCTTGTAGCTGTCGATAACTTTGGCGATCGGCATCGCACAACATCAGGCGGCTTCAAATTAACCATTCTGAACCCGGTGCTACACCCTGACATATACCGACTACTCGCCTGTATTTTTTACCTATCACGGGCGATCGACCTTTCCTACAATTTTTATCCAATTTTAATTTAATGCGCTCAGAACCGCTCTGGTGCTAGGCGCTGCTCAGCTAAATCGCGGATTAGCGACAGCCGAGACTCGATGTATTCGTTCAACAAATCTGTTTCTTTGCCATTGAGCGCAGAGTTAGTCTTTAACTGCTTCAGCAGCCACTGTACTAGGGTTGCATCGTCCAAATTCACTAACAGAGTGGCTTGGGTGGTCTCAATTAATGACCAGAGTTGGCGTAACATGACTGGAGTCATAAAACCTCGTTGAGCGTAAATACGCACTGAATGGGCTGGCTGGGCGATCGGTTGGTCTTAGTGTTTCAAGCCGATCGACGAAAAGCACCTAAGTTATCGGCTTAATGATTATTTTATATTTGACCACAATAACTGAATATATTAGTGTCAAAACCTACAACACACAAGATGTTATAATAGTTTCTAATTTCTTCATATTCAGAGACACATTTTGATAAAAAGTTAACAATCTTTACATTCTCTCGATCGCGCGGGCTAATCGGAGCTATTTGGGATCGGGCCCAAGAGCCAGAAAACCCAAAAATCAATTAATCAGCAGCCACCAACTCTTGAACCCCCGCCAGAATTACTTCCAATTCAGCGATGATTTTCATAGCCCCCTCCCAATCGTTGGATTCCGCCAGGATTTGAAGTTGATCTGCCATCTGGGGCATTAACCGCACCGCCGCCGTAGCGCTGACACCTTTAATTTGATGCGCGCGACGGGCCAGTGTCTCCACATCTCCCAAGGCGATCGCACTTTTAGCAGCTTCTAAATAACCGCCAGTATCCACCACAAAAGCTTGCAGAATTTCCCGCTCAAAATCTAAATCAGCGCCCGCAATTTCACGCAAACGTGCCATATCCACTACAGAGTCTAGATCCGAAGCAGAGTTTTGGAGTTCCTCGCCCTGAAACTTGGGACTTTCAATTTTTAAATGTGCCGACCAATTTTTAAGTACAGATTTTAACTTTTCGATCGCAATAGGTTTGCTAATATAATCGTCCATACCCGCCGCTAGACACTTTTCCCGATCGCCCTTCAAAGCATTCGCCGTCATTGCAATCACCACCGTCTGGCGATCGGGCTCCCTCGAACCAGCAGCATTTGTCGCTTCCATCCGGCGCAATTCCTGCGTTGCCTCGTAACCATCCAAAATCGGCATCTGACAGTCCATCAACACAATGTCATACTTTTTGAGGGCAACCATCGATAGCGCCTCAGCGCCGTTATTTGCCACATCCGCCGTGCATCCCAAAACCTTGAGTTGATTTAGACCAACTTTTTGATTGATCGGAGTATCTTCAACTAACAAAATCTTTAAGCTGGCTAACTCCCGGTTGTCAATAACTGAGGCTTGATTTTTGGTTGAATTTGCCAGCGACAGATCGATTTCAGCACTAGGGGCGATCGCATTTACCAAGCACTCAAATAGCCGATGAGCTTTCACAGGTTTAGTTAAATAGCTGCTAAAACCGATATCTACAAAGCGTTTCGCCTCCGAGATCTGAGTAATTGAAGTCAGCACCACCCACTTTGTCTGCTGCATTGCCGGCTCAGCAATCATCAAACGTTCCAGACTTCCCGCCACCATTTCCGGCAACTGAATATCAACCAAAACGATATCGAAAGGGGATTTTATGCTGACAGCTTTGTACAAAGATGCGATCGCCATCCAACCATTCTCAACCTCCTCAACTTCCATTCCCCACAAAACAGCCATTCTCAGCAGCACTTTTCGGACTGTCGGCTTATCGCTAGCAACTAACAGTTTTCTGCCAGCCAGCACCGTTTCTAAATTTACTTCGCACGCTGTCTCAACCGCAGTTAAATTTTCCTTAACAACCGGCACGGTGAACCAAAAAGTCGAACCTTTACCAGGGGTACTTTCTACACCAATTTTACCACCTAGCAATTCCACCAACTGCTTAGAAATAGCCAATCCCAAACCAGTACCACCATACTTTCTCGTAGTAGAAGCATCAACTTGACTAAAAGATTGAAACAGCTTTTTTTGGTCTTCTGTAGCAATCCCGATTCCTGTATCTCTGACTTGAAACATCAAAAATAGCGATCGACTGGTTCCCAGTTTTAACGGTTGAATTTTCTCTAAATTTTTCTGCTCATCGCTGGTTCCGAACAACCTCGGAGTCCTGTCAGTCGAAACCTCAATCACCACCTCTCCTGCTTCTGTAAACTTAATCGCATTGTTGACCAGATTAGTGAGGATTTGCCGCAACCGTGCTGCATCACCTCTAATTTGCAGTGGCACGTCTCTGTCAATCAGCGCCACCAATTCTATACCTTTGGTTTGTGCGGGAGTTGCCAACAAATCCAGCACTTCATCCAGACAGATACTGAGGTCAAATTCGATCATTTCCAAGCGCATTTCTCCTGCTTCCAGTTTGGACAGATCGAGAATATCATTAATGATCGAAAGCAAATTTTGGCTGCTGAGTTTCAGCGTCTGCACAAAGTCTAGCTGTTCGGGAGTAAGATTGGTTTTCAGCAGCAAATCAGTCATGCCCATCACTCCATTCATCGGAGTGCGGATTTCGTGACTCATATTTGCTAAAAATAGCGACTTCATGCGAGACGCTTCCAGGGCGGCTTCTCGGGCTTGCTGCGCTTGTTCAAACAAAGTAGATTGCTGAATGGCGATCGCCAACTGTACGCTCAACCTTCCCAACAAATCCACCTCAGAATCAGTCCAAGTGCGCGGGCCGCTGCACTGGTGAGCAACCAGCAATCCCCACAAGCGATTTTGACTCGTTTCCAAACTCTCGATTTGCGACCCAATCAGAGGAGTTTCCGGCGAATCTTCTATTGCCAAATCCTGAGTTTCATCGCCGATAAAAATTGGTACAACTAAATTAGCTCTTACCTGCAAACTAACCAGAAAATCTCGGTGGATGTCGCTCAAACTGGCCGTATAAATATCTGCCCTTGCTTGAATTTTTCCGGCGCGGTATAGCGATAGATAACTTTCGCCAAAAGATATTTCTGGAACTTTTATGCCCAGCAACGGCCTCCAATCATCCCCTACAGATTCCACAACAACACTCGCTGTTTCCTCGGAATCAAAACGATAAATTACCGCGCGGTCAGTTGCCAGCAACTGCCTCACTTCTTCTACCGCAGTGTTTAGAGTTTGAGTGAGGTTGAGAGACTGCCGGACTCGCTGGGCGATCGCCGAAACCAGCCGTTCCTGTTCAGCTTGTTCCCGCAGCATTCTCTCAGCTTGCTTGCGTTCGGTGACATCGCGAATTACCGCAGCAAAGCACAGCGGTTCGCTGCTTTGAGGGTGCTTGACCAGAAAAGCATTCATCACAACATCAATGCGTCTTCCGCTGGGCAAGTGCTGCATTTGACCTTCTCCTTGCCACTGGCCCTGACTGATGATTCTTGGCCAAATCTCTTGACTGAATTTCTGTTGAAAAGTTGGGCCGATATAATCCCATATCTCTGTATAAAGCACTTCCGAAAGATTCTCTACACCCACCAGTTTTCGTCCGGCTTCGTTGACAAACAGCGTTTGGCCTTTTAGGGTAGCCATACCGATAAAATCGCTGCTGTTTTCAATCAACGACACAAATTTTTGCCGTTCTTCTTCTCCTTTTTTGCGTTCGGTAATGTCGCGCTTGACGCAGACGTGACAAATTACATCGCCGCTGTTATTAATCACAGAGTATGCCGCAACGTCGATCGCCAGCGTGCGACCTTTTTTAGTAGAGTTGGTAATTTCGCCCCGAAAAGTTCCAGTTTTCGCTAAACTTTTGACAATTGCCGAAAAGCGCTCGCCCGCCACCAGCGGCGGCGCTTCTGCTTCTAATTCCGCGTCTGTGTATTCTAGCAGCGATTGGTGAGCGCGATTTTGTTCGAGAAAAAACCCGTCAGCATCGATAATGACGATCGCATCGTTGGAGTTTAAAAATATTTGTCGATAAAGTTTAAGTTTTTCCTCAGCTCGCTTGCGTTCGGTGATATCTCTTTTGACGCTGACGTAACAAACCACATCCCCAGCATCATTGAGAACCGCAAAAGCCGAAAGTTCTACCTCAAAGATTCCGGCTTGCAAAGCCTTAACACAGGTTATTTCGCCTCGATAACTCCCTGTTTCGGCCAAGCTTTGCAGCACCGACGCAAATGCTTGTTCTCCCATGTGAGTTGCAGGGGTTTTTCCCCACAATTTCGATGAAGTGTAACCCAGCAAAGCCGTGTGAGCTTGATTTGTTTCTAAATAATAGCCTTGGGGGTCTAAAATGGCGATCGCATCGTTAGACTTTAAAAATATTTCTTGATAAAGTTGCAGTTTTAATTCCGCTTGTTTGCGATCGCTAATATCCGTGAACAAGCCGTAGTAAACAATCTCCCCCGATGCTTTAAATTCTGGCTGGGAAGCTCCTTGCACCCATTTAAGTTTTCCCGACGGAGTGACAATTCTTCCTTCCCACCGCCAAGGCTGGAAATTTTCAGCAGAAAGTCTCAGCGAGTTCATAAAATCATCTCGTTCTTCGGGATGAATCATGTCAACAATTACATTAATATCCTGCTGAGCCGCCTCCGGTTCTATTTCATACAATTCTCGGCAACCGGCGCTCACAAACGAGAAGGTCATCGAGCCATCTGGATGCAAGTCAATTTGATATACCGTGCCCGGTACACTAGCAGTAATTTTTTGCAGTTTAGCTTGGCTTTGATTCCTGGCTTCATCTGTGACCTGCAATTGAGCAATCTCGCGAGAAATACCTAAAACTGCAAATACATTACCATCCGCATCGGATAGTGGAATTCTTTCAGTTTCCCCCTTGACATCGGTCTCTTGAGCTGCTAAGGTGATTAGCGAATTAGCACAGATTTGAGCAGCAGTATGCAGCAAACAAAGGTGTTCAAAATTAAAAGCAGATGCCTGCTCTGCACCGACAAAAAATACTGCTAATAATTCTTCACTTTGATCCGGGTTAGCCGGTACCATCAAGACCGACTTAAACTGAGCAATTGGTGGCGAAGCCATGTTGTGCGCCCAATCCCGATTTCCCGCCAGCCATTCCACGCGGGCTGTTTGTAAGCGTGCTTCAATTTCAGCTCTGGCGCGGGTTGTTAAGGGCTGTGACTGTTGTTGCAGGTGTATTGTATTGTCTGGTACAGTTAAAAGTGCATTAGCGAAGCCCGCCCCTACGGGGGCTGCGCCAACGAAGAGGATCGTCTCCCCAGGAATCAGGCGCGCCAGATGTACCAGACACGCAGACCAAATTTCATCAGCACTCAGAGCGATTTGTACTTGTCCAGTAAGTTCATTGAGAACTTGCAGTTCCAAGGTACGCTGGCGGACTTTGGCTTTGAGGCTGGCGGCTAGGATTTGCATAGTGCTCACCACACTGGTTTGCTTATATTATAATTATCGATTTTCAAATTTTTTTAAACAATCATCTTAAAATACATCCGGCGAAAAGACAACTTTTTTATAAAAAAAGTTCGGCAAGCGGAAAACTCATCGGCTTTAGCCATTATATGTAAGCGGCACGGGCGGTTTTAACCGCCGTGAATCTTTCTTAATTCTTAATATTTAAAATGCGACTGCTAAATTAAGATATCAACATAGTACGCGGGCCAGGACGCGAAACGGAAGTGCTAGTCATCTAAACGCCCAAAAGACATCACCGCGCTCAAAGAGCAAACGCGGTGAGTTTGGGAACCTGAGTAATCAGGATATTAAGGTTGCGAAATCTTAAGAATCTCAGTCGCTGTCTTCGCTGAGAGTGTCAAATTACCTTTAATTGCTAAAAAACAGTGGCGCGATCGGGAGCGAAGCGACACCGCAAGGCACCGGCTTCGCTCCAGCAGCGAAGTTTAAAGGCGAAATTATCCCATTAAAATCACGTTATCGATTACGTGAATTACTCCATTGTCAGCTTCGATATCAGCCGCCACAACAGTAGCATTTTTCACCTCAAAACCATCAGAACAATCAATTTTAATCGGCGAACCTTCCAAGGAAGTCACAAAACCGAGTTTTGCCAAATCAGCCTTCATAAACTTGCCAGAGACAACGTGAAACATCAAAATCCTGCTCAGTTGGGGGACATTCTGCACTAGGGTAGTGATAGTTCCCGGCGGCAATTTCGCGAAAGCATCGTCAGTCGGTGCAAAGACAGTGAAAGGGCCCGGACTTTTGAGCGCATCTACTAAATTAGCTACTTGCACCGCCGTTACCAGGGTTTGGAACGAACCGGCACCTACGGCAATATCAACAATATCAGGCATGGTGTTCTACCTCGTCTGGGATAAAAAGTTATATTAAGTATCCTAAACTGATGCGGGCAACAATATAGTCCTAGACACATAAACCGGGTTTTTTAACCAGAATACTTCGTTCAAACCCTCAATCTCCGTTGAAAAACCCGGTTTCTTGGTCGCAGTCCGTAAATCCTGAATAGCTACTCTCTTTTTTGAAAATGCTGATAATTGCGAATTTGTAAATTTGTAAATTGCTACAAGACTGCGGTTGCTTATGACACCAAAACCTTTGTTTAGCTAAATCTGCCATTTGAGGATTTAGGTTTTCTTGCTTGTGAATTCTAAAACTGCCATACAAAATTGAAATCTCTAAAGATGTCTGTAGTCAGCACAGCAGGCTTGCGGTGAGCAGATTCGCCCAAATAAATCCCAAAAAATTCAGCTTCAAGTTCGCCGACTTCCTCTTCATCATGTACAGTCCACCTGATATCGCGACAGTCTTTGAATGCCAGCACATAAGGCAATCTTTCTTCAGGATTGTAGACGCATTCGATTAATACTTCGTTTCCCCACAAAGATACTTTGACATTTGTGACTAAAGAGGTCAAGCCACCCAAGCCAAGTAAGTTATAGTCGTCCTTTCAATCACTCATTTAAATTGCTACAATACTGCTTGCGGTTCAGATATTAAAACCTCTGTTTCTAATCCTCCTAGTTCTGGATTTAAATCCTCTCCTTTATGAATAGTGAAACTGCCGTACAAAATTGAAATTTCAAAAATATCCGTATGGATTAAAGCTGCTTTTCGGTGCGCCTCTTCACCCAAATGAATGCCAATCAAATCAGCTTCTGGATCTTGTACATCTTCTGGATGGAAAACCTCCCAACTGATATCTCGGCAGTCATGAAATACGATAGTATAAGGCAATCGATCCCGTGTAGGATCGTAAATACATTCAAATACAATTTTATTTCCCCAGAAAGAGACATTGACATTGGTTACTAGGGATGTCAGTTCACCTAAATTAAGCAAGTTGTAGTCATCCGGCATATTAATCCCTCACTTTTTCTCCCGTATTGTGTGTTCCCAGAATTTGGTTGCCAAACTCATCGCGTGTTTTGACCAAGCTGCCGTCTTTATCAAGACGTAAACCTTTGTTTATTTTTCTGCCATCTGAACCGTATCTAGGCACTGGGGTTCGTATAACTTTACCATCAGCACGAATATTGACTCGCGAACGATCGGCAAATTCGTATTCAAGATAACCACCTTTAGTCGGTCTGATTTCTGCACCCAGTCCTCGCAAAAAGTCATCGACTTCTTGGCGAGTCATCCCGGTCAAGTCTCCAAATTCCGATGCAGTTCCATTTCCTCCAACTCCCTGACTCGGCATTGCCAAGTTTCCTCACCAACCATTGCTGATTTAAGTTTAACACAATACATTTTGCAGGACACAACATCGTTGTGTCCCTAGCATTTTCTGTATCGAAACAGAATTAACCCCAGCGCGAATGCTGATAAGCAGCATAAGTATCAAATAAAGCACCCACCAAACCAAAAGCTAAGCCGATCACCAAAAAACCTTGGAAGGGACAGCCGCTGCCGAAAGTAGCTAAGAACTGTAAAATCTGGTCTTCTCCAGAACGACCGACCCCTTGGAGAGCAGGCACGAGACCGATCAACGAACAGCTAGTCAATCCCGCGCCGATTAACAATAAGGGAGCGACAAAGCTCAATAGGCTCGTTAGCAGTAAAGAGCGAAGAAAATTAGGGAAAATGCTCATAATATTCAGTAAATTCAGCTAAACTGCCGAAAGGTGCAAGTAAAATAAACTTGTCCTTTTCTACGATAGGCAGCGATCGCCCTCCGTAGCCAGTTCTGTCAAAAATCTTAAATTTTAGAGAAGAAACTTGTTTAAGATTTGTAGATAGATTTCATTTTTTGCAGTTGTTCTAGAGTCAAAATCCCTTGAGCACAACTACACCATCGAGCCTCAGTTTGTGGAGTCAGCGGTTGCTAGCAGCAATTTTATTGGGCGGCCAAGTCATGCTGCACTTGCTGAAGGGCAAAATTAACCGCCGCAATACCCTCGATCAAATGGCAGCAGTTGGCCCGGAATCGCTGCTGATTGCTTTGCTGACTGCGGGTTTTGTCGGCATGGTATTTACGGTTCAGGTAGCGAGGGAGTTTATTAACCTTGGTGCGGGTAATGTCGTCGGCGGCGTTTTGGCTTTGTCTTTGACTCGCGAACTCGGCCCTGTTTTAACAGCCGTGATCGTAACGGGACGAGTCGGTTCGGCTTTTGCGGCGGAAATCGGTACGATGCAGGTCACAGAGCAGATAGATGCCATGCTGATGCTCAGAACAGACCCGATCGACTATTTAGTAATTCCCCGCGTCTTGGCTTGCTGCTTAATGCTGCCAATTCTGACAATATTATCCCTGGTTACGGGCATCGCCGGCGGGCTGCTGATTGCGACGACAATGTACGGCGTATCTCAAACCGTGTTTTTAGAATCAGTCCGCAGTTTCCTGACTCTGTGGGATATTTGTAGCGCGGGTATTAAGGCTTTTGTGTTCGGTGGTTTGATTGCTGTCATCGGTACTAGCTGGGGTTTGACGACTACTGGCGGTGCAAAAGGCGTGGGACAATCGACGACTACGGCGGTGGTGACGGCTTTGCTGGCAATTTTTATTGTTAACTTTTTCCTGACTTGGCTGATGTTCCAGGGCACGGGCTCTAGCGTACTCAAAGGCTTGTAAGCTAGGAAACAGTAAAATATGAATAATTGGCAATATTCCTTTATCTACCCCTGATTTAAACCCGTGACGACAACTACCTCTGGGACTGCGCCCACAGATACGATCGAACTCGCCCCTAGTTATGCGATTCCCCTAGTTCTGGTACTGACTGCTGTACCGCTGCTGTTTGTGCAGAAGTGGGTGAGTTTACCCCTGGCGCTGTTCGGCTTGTTTCTGATGTACCAAGCCGCCACGATCCGGCTACAGTTTACTCCAACGGATTTGGACATTTATCGATCGTCCAAGTTGATCCGCCAATTTCCTTTCCGACAATGGCAAAATTGGCGGATATTTTGGCCCGCTGTGCCGATTTTGTTTTACTTCAAAGAAATTAACAGCATTCACTTTCTGCCGGTTCTGTTCGATCGTAAAATGCTACAGACGTGCTTAGAACAACGCTGTCCCCGTCAAGACTAAACAAGTTGTTAATTTTTAATTTTTAACTTTCCGTGCCCCACGCCGAACCAAATTTCTCATGAATTCAGACGAATTTCCCACCCAAAAGCCCGAATCACAACCAGCCGCTGACGGCGAACCAACTTTACCCGTGAATCAGATGGACGACCAATTGCCATTTCAAATACGGAAATTGTCGATCGCCCAAAACGATCTCACATCCCAAGTTCTGCCCGAAAGAGACCCCTGGGACGAGGAAAATCCCCACATTACCCCTGTGGTGGACGAAGCGGGCGCGATCGCCCAAATAGAGCCAAAGACAGAGGATAGAGAATCTGAAAGTGCGATCGAGCCAATCGAGCCCGAAACAGAATCCCAGCCAGCAACAACCGCAGAAACGGTAACGCCCGTACCAGAAAATGTCACCGACAATTTGGCCCAACGAGTTCAAGCATTGCAGCAGCAAGAACAAGATTTGACTGCCAGAATTGCCGCCTTGGAAGCCGACAAAGCCAAGGCCCAAGAAGCGTTGGGCGAGGCTCAAGCATCGATCGGGCGTTTGGTACAAGACGGCTTGATTCAACTAGATAGTCGCAAACAAACACTGCAAATCGAAGTCGAAAAACTCGAAAGAAGGCGCGATCGAATTCAAAAGGAAATGCGGACAACTTTTGCCGGAGTTTCCCAAGATTTAGCAATCCGAGTCCAAGGTTTCAAAGACTATCTAGTCGGCAGTTTGCAGGATTTAGCAGCTACCGCCGAACTCTTAGATTTGACGCCACCGGTGCAAGAAACTACCAAACAAATCTCTGTTGATAATTCTCCATCCTCTTCCCCGGTAAATCCCAGATTTGCTGAACAAGGATTTCAAGAACAAGCCAAACAAATTCGCCGCACCCTAGACCAATATCGCACTCTCCCCGACTATTACGGCCCGCCTTGGCAACTCCGCCGCACCTTTGAACCCATCCACGCGGAACGAGTTTCTAACTGGTTTTTCACCCAAGGAGGAAGGGGCGCTTTGCGGACTATGGGTTCGCGGTTGCAAAATATCTTGATTAGTTCGACCATTATTTCTGTACTCAGAAGCGTCTACGGCGGACGGGTGCGGACATTGGTGCTCGCGAACAGTCCCGAACGTTTGGGAGAGTGGCGCCGGGGTTTGCAGGACTGTTTGGGGATTACTCGCACCGATTTCGGCCCGGAAGGTGGCATTATTATGTTTGAGTCTGCGGAGGCTTTGGCTCAAAAAGCCGATCGACTGGTGAGAGATGGAAAATTGCCGTTAATTGTGATTGATGAAACTGAGGATTTAATTAGTTTGTCAATGCTGCAATTTCCGCTGTGGCTAGCCTTTGCTCCAGATCCGCAAAGTTTGATGGCTGCTAAGGATTTTTAAAGAAGGAAGAAGGAAGAAGGAAGAAGGAAGAAGGAAGAAGGAAGAAGTCAGTAGTCAGTAGTCAGTAGTCAGTAGT
>NZ_JAUBVR010000089.1:0-20136 GCF_036705955.1 Microcoleus sp. A6-C6
TAAGGCTCGATCGACTCTACCGTTTCGACAATGAGCAGATTTTCGACAATCGGTTCTGGTTGATAAGGCTCGATCGACTCTACCGTTTCGACAATGAGCAGATTTTCGACAATCGGTTCTGGTTGATAAGGCTCGATCGATTCTTGTCTTTCTACATTTTCCAGAAAATCTACCACTGGCTGCATTCCTGGTTCTAAATCGCTTATTTCCTCTGGTGTTTCTGTAATTGGTTCCGATTCTGGTTGAGAATAGTCGATCGACTCTACGGTTTCTGAAACTTCTAGATTTTGGACAATCGGTTCTGGTTGAGAATAGTCGATCGACTCTACGGTTTCGACAACTGGTTCGGATTCTGGTTGAGAAAGTGCGATCGACTCTTCTGTTTCTACAACTTCTAGATTTTCGACAACTGGTGCTGGTGGAGAAGGTTCTATCGGGGGTCTCTCACTTTTGTAAAAAATGTTTTTTATAAAAGTGAACATCCTGCTTGCTTGTTTAGATATCTGTAGCGAGTCAGATGATCGGGTTTCTGTGACACCCAAACTGAGATGGTTCCCTTTTATCGGCTGTACGGTTTCTGCAACTGGTTCTGATTCTGGTTGAGGATCTTCTCTCAACTCTACGGTTTCTGCAACTGGTTCTAATTCTGGTTGAGGATGTTCTATCGGCTGTACGGTTTCTGCAACTGGTTCTAATTCTGGTGCAGAATCATAAAGCAACTCTTCAGTTTCTGTAACTGGTTCCGATGCTGAATGAGAATCATAGAAAGACTCTTGTTTATCTGAAACTGGCAGATTTTCCGCGATGATCGTCGGTTGTGATTCCGATTGATGAGAATCCGCAATCGGTTGTGATTCCGATTGATGAGAATCCGCAATCGGTTGTGATTCCGATTGATGAGAATCCGCAATCGAATCTTGAATTTCTGTGACTTCTTGGAGATTTCGATCGACCTCCGGTTCGCTGTGCACCAGAAGATTTTCTTCCGGTTTTTTTTCAGCCGCTGTCAGCCTTAAAAACACATCTTCCAGAGTAGCGCGAGAGCGACGCATTTCACATAGTCCGAATCCAGAGGCGATAATAGCTGTAGCAATTTCTCGTCCCGGTTCTATGTCAGATTCGCACAATGCCCGCAGGCAGTAGCGACTGGCTAAAAATTGCTGGCTGGGAATCAATTCGATCGATCGAACTCCCGGCACATTTTCCAAAGAAGGCAACAGCAGACTGTTTACCAATTCCGCTTCGCCTTCAACTTCGAGATCGTAACCCTCTCCCACTGCCAACTCTCCCATCAAATTTTCGGGAGTCCCCGCAGCGACGATTTTACCGCGATTGATGATGGTGACGCGGTTGCAAGTCATGCTGACTTCCGGCAGAATGTGGGTCGAAAGGATGATTGTGTGTTGGCCGCCGAGGCTTTTGATTAAATTGCGGACTTCGATAATTTGTCGCGGGTCGAGGCCGACGGTTGGTTCATCTAAGATAATAACTGGTGGATCGTGGACGATCGCCTGCGCGATACCAACTCGCTGTTTAAATCCTTTAGAAAGTTTGCGGATTAAAACTTTGCGTTTTTCAACGAGGCCGCAGCGTTCGATCGCGGAAGTAACTCGTCGCGCGCGATCGCCCGCAGGTACTTGCTTAATCCGCGCCACAAAAAACAGAAACCCTTCCACAGTCATTTCTGGATAAAGCGGCGGGTTTTCCGGTAGATAGCCGATGCGTTGTCTGACAGCCATCGAGTTTTCGTGAACATCGAGGCCGGCGATGCGGGCAGTACCGCTGGATGCGGGCAAATATCCCGCCAAAATCCGCATGGTTGTGGTTTTGCCAGCGCCGTTTGGCCCCAAAAAACCGAGAATTTCTCCTGATTCGACCGAAAAGGACACGTCCGCGATCGCTGCGGTCGAACCGTAAGTTTTGCTTAAGTGTTCTACTTCAATCATTTGTCAAAGTCATGTCGATTTGAGGTTTGAGATTTGAGATGTGACTCAACCGCTTGCGCGCTCTACGTCTTAGCACGCGAGCAATGCGGGTCTATCGAATTTATGGCGCAAATTTTAATTGGATTTTTTCTTTTAGTGTAGTCCGGCCGTAACCAAATCTATCATAAGTGGCGATCGTACCAGAGAAACTGGCTGCAAGTTTTCCGCTGGTACTCTGTCGTTTTTTAATGTTGAGTCTGCTTTTATTATTTTGATAATTTTAGCTAAGTGCTAAAAAATTTAACCAGGAGTTGACAAAATCACCAATTTCTGATGTTTCTGTAAAAACACTTAAACAAGTGGGTTCGGATTCAAAATTAAACTAAAAATTACTTGAAATCTAAATTTGCTATGTAGAGTTTTGAAGGTAGTGATATAATTCTTAAACACACATAAGATTTTACTTAATCATTTGCAAAATCTACATTAGTTAATAAGTGAATGAAAAGGCTTAAATTATGGCTTCGACTCAGCCTCAACGAAAAACTATTAGACTCAAAGGATCTAAATTATATTTTAGTAGAAGAGCAGTTAGATTGGGAAATGCTGTCTATCTGGTTCGTAATATTACTGGCTTTAGAGTTACTGAGGCTGACAGTATCACCACCATAAGAAATAAGAATTTAGTGCCATTTGAATTTATAATTTTCATGTGTCTAGTGGGATTATTTTTGCTTTTTAGAGACTCTAGTTTAACATGGGTAATCGGAATAATTATACTAATAATACTGTCTTTGATCTATAATGCGGTCAGACCAAAAACTTACGAAATACTCACTATAGAATATGTGATTGAAGTATCTTTTGTTTCAGGAGACAAAGCAAATATTTTACTATTGAATCACAAAAAAGTTGCCAGCGATGATAAATTTTTGGAAGATGTAGTTTCAAAATTGTATAAAGTTTTAGATAGTAATGACGAGAGAACTTACGTAGTTAATATCGAAGATAAATCTATCACAATTGACCAAAGTAGATCCTCATTTGGTGTTGGCTATTCTGAAATCACGACTGCTCAGCAAATAGGTGTTACAATAGAGAACAGACAACAATAGTTGGTGATTAGTACGGAAATATTATGTCAGAACGCAAAACCGATCAAAGCCAATCCTCATTTGGGGTGGGAATCAGCAATACTGTTAACTCTCAGCAAGTAGCTGGAACGATTCACAATTATTACTCACCTGAACAAAGGCAAACTCTTGCCGAGGCCGCCAAAGAAATCCAACAGCTTTTAGATCAGTTATCTCAGACATACCCAACAACAACGGTTGCTGAAAAATCAGCAGTTGCTGCAAAAGCTATGGAAGAAATTGAAAAACAGCCCGACGTGAAGAAAAAGGTACTTAAAGCTTTGAAAGCGGGTGGAGTAGCAGCGCTAATGGAATTTACAAAGAATCCAATTGTAAACATTCTGACTCCAATGCTTCAAAGTTTACTGGATGAAGGTGAGTAAGCCTTAATATCCTGATTATATAAAAAGTGCGATCGCCCTTCCTTTACCAATGAGTAAGGGAGAGCGCTGACTATGCTACATCAATTACTGCTGCTGAAATTGAGCCAACAACCAAGCCCCTACCTGTGCTTGGTCTTGAGTCCGACTTCGGCGCAAGGCTTCTTCCAGCAAAGCAATAGTTAATCCTGGCAAAACTTCGGATTGCACAAGCCGCCGACTGCCATTATCAGCAATAATCGCAAAGGCAAGAATTTCTATTTTTTTTACGTCTATTACCCAGTATTCGGCGACTTTTAGTTCTTCGTAAAGCAATCGTTTTTGACCAATATCATCAGCCAAAGTTGAGTCAGCAACTTCGATGACTAAATCTGGCGGCGGGGTAACATCAAGACTTGCGATCGCGGTTCCGCTCGGTGCTAATTTAGCTCTTTCTCCAATGTAGTATGATACGTCTGGCTGACACTCTCGAACTCCTGTTTGCCGGTAGCTACAGTTATCCAAACCATTGAGAGAAATACCTTTGATAGTGCCAAATAAATTAACAGCAAAGACTAGAATTGCATTGTCGCGTGAATGATCCGGCCCTACTGACATAGTTTCAATCCTCATTTGTCCGTTGCGATAGTAGCATTTTGCTTTTTCATAAGCCGCGTTGTCTGCAAATTCGACGAATTCTTCCCAGCTAGCTACTACCCAGACATCTGTTGGCAATTGAGTCTTTAGTTCGCTCATGTTTTTTTATACAAAATATTTTAATCATATAACACTACTCAATCAAATGTAAATCACTCTCTCTTTCTCCTCCTCTGCGCCCTCTGCGCCCTCTGCGGTTAAAAAATCTTAACTCCTTTTCCAAATCTTAATTTCCCCCAACCAACCCGCACTCACAATAGTCTTAGCATCTGCACTAATTGCCACAGCAGTAACATAACCAGAATGACCGCTCAAATTACCCCTTAATTCGCCCGATCGCAAATCCCAAAGTTTCACACTCTTATCCCAACTCCCAGTAACCAATATACTCCCATCCCGACTGATTGCCACAGACCAAACTCCGTCAGTATGCCCACTCAAACGCCGAATTAACTGCCCATTTCCGACATTCCACAAGCCAACAGTGCCGTTACTGTTTCCCGCAGCCAAAGTTTTCCCATCGGGAGTAAAAGCCAGGGACAAAACAGACAAATTCTTGCCGCCAATCGTGCGAATTGCTGCACCTGTCGCTAAATTCCACAACCTAATTGAACCATCTTTGCTGCCGCTAGCTAAAGTTTTGCTATCGGGACTGATTGCAACAGCATTCACCAGTCCAGAATGCCCGGTTAAAGTCCGCAGCAATTCCCCAGTTTTCGCATTCCAAATCTTAATCGTTTTATCCCAACTGCCGCTGGCGATAAACTGACCGTCGGGACTGACGGCAACACTCGAAACAGCCCCAGAATGCCCGCTCAAAGTGCGTACAACCGCGCCTATTTCTAAATTCCAAATTTTTACAGTTTTGTCATCGCTGCCGCTAGCTAACACTTTTCCGTCCGCACTCGCAGCCAGTGCATTTACGGCTTCTGCGTGTCCTTGCAGGGTAGTTTTTAATTGCCCGCTGGGAAAATTCCAAACTGAGATTGTACCGTTGCTATTTCCTGTGGTAAAATAAGCGGAAGCAAGAGTAAGGGAACTGACAACTTCTGAAGGCGTTTTGATGGTATTTGTGGCGGCAAAGGCGATCGCACTTCCAGACTTCCGAGGCGGATTATTAACAGGAGTTTTCGGGTTGGTGGCTGTTGGCGATTGGGGAAGTGCAGGTAGTGAAATAGTCGATCGCCATTTCATGAAAGTATTGATTTCTATCCCCGCCGCCACGATTTTATCCGAATCTTTTTCTAACCTAACAATACCGTTAATTGCGACAACTCGCCCCGCATCGTCGAGCACAGGCCCGCCGCTCATCCCCGCTCTCACTAAGTTGTTGTATACCAAAGTATAACCGTTCCAGGGAGTTTGGCGGCCGGTAAGCTGACCTTCGGTGGCGATGAAAATCGGCTGTCTCAGGGAACCGCCGGATGTCGGCCAACCAGCCACATAAGCATTTTTTCCGGGAGTTGCGGCGGAATTTGCTAATTGAGCGAGGGGGTAGCTTTGAGGGCTGCTGAAGGGGACGATCGCTAAATCAGCACCGGGCATTCGCCGGATGAGATTGTATGATACAGAGTGAGCTTTGCCGTCGGGAGTTACAACTTCGTAATCGCCTGCTTTATCGACAACGTGCCAGTTTGTGAGAATATAGTATGTGCTGCCTTGTTTCTCTAAAATTACTCCTGAACCGCCTTTTGGCCCCTGGATGCGAACGGTAATTTGTTTGGCGACGGTTTTTACTGCGTCGGCGGTTAAGGCTAGGGCGATTTGAGGTGATGTGAGTGGAATTAGGGCGATCGAGCTTAGGGCGATCGTAGCACTCAAAATAGCCGGAATTGTTCTGCTGTAGTTCATGATTGTGTCAATTTAACATACCCACATATCAACGGACGGATCGGTTTTCCGGTTTGTGGCGCGTTGACGGTTGAGAATGGCAGAGTGTTTGGGCGATCGAACTTTCGACATTCGCACCAGCCTCAAAATATTTGACACAGCCCTCTGGCTAGCAGAAAAATTTAGAATCGGGAACCGCACCTAGACTCAACAATAGCAACTGGCTGATCTCTATTCTTTTCTCGGCAAATCAGAATTTGAGCCAAACGCTGCTCGGAATATGCCCCATTAGCCATCCAGCCGAGGGGTGCGCCTGCGATCGCGCCAACTGCTAAACCAGTGATCAGGCTCCAAATAAGATGCTTTCTGGCGATCGGCTTTTGTTGCATAAAAATTTATCCTCAGCATTTACCCTTAGCAAAAATAGCATAAATAAAAGTTACTGTCTTCCTCCTATTTACTTATTTCCTAAGTAGTAACCCATGATCAAGTATCATGTTCTTCACAGTCCGTTTAACACAATCTCATGCGGCAATAATCAAATATCCAAAATTAACCAAACCGATGGCAAGAAATATATGGTATTTAGAAAATGGCAAAAAGAATTAACTGAGGAAAATCTCCTAGCTCAAATAGCAAAAGCCAAAGAAGCATGGAAAAACGCTGAGGATACAGAACCCCGCGCCGAATCCGTGCAGTATAACCAGTCGGAAGATTTAATAGTTATCAAACTGAAAAACGGTGCTATTTTTTGTTTTCCTCCAAGCCTTGCACAAGGCTTAGAAGGTGCTTCACCAGAACAACTTGCTGATGTTTGGCTGCCGCCTTCTGGCAGCAGCGTACACTGGGAAAGCTTAGATATTGATTTTAGCATTCCCGAACTTCTAGCAGGTATTTTTGGGACAAAATCTTGGATGGCTGATTAATTTATTAGTCCGCGAAGGCGGACTTTGTTTTTGTAGTAGCGGTTTCAACCGCCGAGTAATTTCAAATCCCCGACTCCAATAAATCGGGGATTTCGCATTCAATTCTATGCCAAATCAAACAGCAAAAATTCCGCATCTTCCGCCGCTTCAATCGTCAACTCAGCCTCATCACTAACCGCCGCCGCGTCCCCATTTTCTAAAGGCAAACCGTTGAGCAAAACCGAGCCGCGAGCCACTTGCACCCAAGCATGGCGATTTGGCTGCAAAGCATGAGAAACTCGCGAATTTTTATCCAAAACAGCCGCATACAAATCGACATCTTGATGCACTTTCACAGCACCATCTCTCGCATCTCGCGCCGCCACTAAGCGCAGTTTTCCGTGCCTTTCTGCTACGGGAAAATCCCGCTGTTCGTAACTTGGCTGCAATCCTTTTGTATCCGGTAATAGCCAGATTTGCAGCAAATGAACTGGCTCAGTTTGCGAGTGATTGAACTCGCTGTGCTGGATACCCGTACCCGCAGTCATTCGCTGCACTTCACCGGGTTTTATTGCTGCACCGGTTCCCAAACTGTCTTTGTGTTCTAATGCTCCTTCCAGTACATAGGTAATGATTTCCATGTCGCTGTGCCCGTGAGTCCCGAAACCTTTTCCAGGGCTAATCACATCCTCATTAATTACCCGCAAAGATCGAAAATTCATATAATTTGGATCGTAATAGTTGGCAAACGAAAATGTGTGGTAACTGTCCAACCAACCGCGATTAGCGTGTCCTCTTGCTTCACTTTTTCTGACGGTAATCATTTTCTGAATCCTCAGTGAAATTTATCGGGTATTTCTTTGATGTTTTTATTTTAAACCGAGTCAAGCTATTATGGGAAGTACGCACTTAAAAGTGCGGTACTTACCAAAAAGATACTATGCAAGTCCAAGAAGTAAAGGTCGATCGAGCAAATTGCCCTGTAGAACGCACTCTAGAGGTGATTGGCGGGCGCTGGAAAGTCTTGATTCTGCGGGAGTTGTTTCAAGGAGTGAAGCGCTTTAACGAGCTGCAACGAGCTGTCAACGGCATTACTCAGAAGATGCTGACGCAGCAACTGCGGGAAATGGAGTCAGACGCGATCGTACACAGGGAAATTTACCTGCAAGTTCCGCCAAAAGTTGAATATTCGCTAACGCCTTTGGGCGAAAGTCTCAAACCGATTATTGATACTATGCACGAATGGGGAATTAAGCATATTAGCGAAGATCGAGAATGAGCGGTTTCTAGATGTTTTTTTTCCGTCTTCCGACAGATTTCAAATTTTCAACCTAGTTCAACAATCATAATATGAACAAAATAGAGCGTCTCGCCACCCTCAACCGCATCCGCAAACTCAGCCGCCTGATGGATACCGCCATTGGCATCCCCGGCACTAAATTTCGCATTGGTTTAGACCCGATTATCGGTTTAGTTCCGGGTGCTGGGGATATCGTAGATACCGCGTTTTCCGCCTACCTAATTTACTTAGCAACTCAATTCAACATCCCCCAAAAAACTTTAGGGAAAATGATTTACAATATCGGTCTAGAAGCCGTGGTTGGTTCAGTACCTTTAGTCGGAGATATCTTCGATGCTTTTTATAAATCCAACATGAGAAATCTGGCGCTTTTAGAAGCACATATCGAAGTAGAGGAACCGGAATTAATCGCAGTTGCAGAACCTATTCCTGAACCTATTAAACTGTAGGTTTGTAGTGAGGACTTTAGTCCTTAGATTTTCAGAAGGACTAAAGTCCTCACTACAAATCCTTTTAAATATTATGGGAAAGCTCGCCCCTACAAAAATCCACGAAAGCATTAACATCTTCTTCTTTAGTATTAAAAGCTGTTACCAGTCTGACAGTAGATTTATCCCACCGATAAAATTGAAAACCGTGATTCAAAGCTGCTGCAATCAGGGATTCTGGAATCTGCATAAAAATTTCATTTGCTTCGACTGGATGGCAAAACTTGACTTTCTCAACTCCTGCCAAACCTTGCGCTAACTTAGCTGCCATATTATTGGCATGAGCCGCATTTTTTAGCCATAAATCATTCGTTATATATGCTTCTAACTGCGCCGACAAAAACCGCATTTTGGAGAACAGATGCCCGCTGCGCTTGCGGTAAAAAGGGAAAGTTTCTGCCAATTTTTGATTGAAAAACACCACAGCTTCCGCAGCCATCGCCCCGTTTTTTGTCGCTCCAAATGAGAGGATATCCACGCCGGCGCGCCAAGTAATATCCGCAGGATCACAGCCCAAACTCGCAACAGCATTGGCAAAGCGAGCACCATCCATGTGCAGGTGCAAATTGTGGCTGCGCGCAACTTCCGAAATCTGGGAAATTTCCGCTGGATTGTAGACAGTGCCTGCTTCTGTGGCTTGAGTGATACTGACGGCTGCGGGCTGTACGTGGTGGACGATTCCTTTGCCAGCGCGATCGACTATTTCACCTAAAGTCTCTGCCTTGATCTTAGCATGATCTCCAGTTAATGTTACTAACTTTGCGCCGCCAGTAAAAAACTCCGGTGCGCCGCATTCATCCAGATTAATATGAGATTCTGCGTGACAGTAAACAGCCCCGTAAGGAGGAGTCATCACCGCGAGGGCTAGAGCATTAGCAGCGGAACCGGTTGCTACAGGAAAAACAGTCACTGATGTCTCGAATAAATCGGAGAATTTAACTTGCAAACGCTCTGTATATTCATCATCTCCGTAAGACATCACTGCACCGCAATTAGCCGCTGCAATCGCCGCCATAATTTCCGGTGCAACCCCGGTTGCATTGTCGCTACAAAAATTCATTGGAATAATCGGTAAACACAATCTATAATATAACTCAACAGTCAACATTCGATGAACAAGCATTAAGCCAAGAGGAACTATGGCAGAGTACCGCCAAATAGAATATCGCATCGGCAAAGACGGCAAAATTACCGAAACCGTCCTCAATGCCACCGGTTCGAGTTGCACCGAAACCACTGCCGGAATTGAAAAAGCTCTCGGAAAAGTAGAATCTCAAGATTTGCTGCCAGAATACTACCAAGGTGAAGAAAATTTGACCGTTGAACAAACGCAGACTTTAAAACAAGTTTAGAAAATTTAACAATGTTCTATCTCCTCGATGCAACGGTTGATGTAACAATAGTGTCTCCTTTCAGCCTCGCCCTAGCTGTTGGGGGCATTTTTCTAATTTTAGTCTACGCTTATGCTGCATCGGATGCCGGAGATGCGATCGAGTTTAAGTACGATACAATTCTGCGGGAACGCATGAATCAGCTAAATATCGTCGATTGGCAAGACTTAGGCGAGAAAGCCGGCTTAAGTCGCTTCGGAGTGCGCTTAGTGCGACAGGGAGACGTGGGAAAACTCACGGTAGACCAACTGCGGCGGCTGGCAACAGTGCTGAATTTGAATTTCCCAGAATTCGATCGCACTCTGAGCGCGCTGCCCACATCGGCGACAATTACAACTAATCCCAACGAAATCGAAGAATTGAGACAACAGTGTTTCCGGCTGCGCGAAGAATTGCAGCAGCAAAAAACTCAACTAACTACTGATTTTCGTCGCGCTACCTTTGAACAGTTACAAACTTTGTTAACCAGCTATCCTGCCGCCCGGAAAATGGCAGAAGCTAAGCCGGAGATGCGTGCCAAAAATCTTTCTGCTCTTTTTACCCCTTTAGAAAATCTTTTGTCAAGTTGGAATTTTGAAGCGATTGGTTTAACTTGGGAACAAGTGGCTTACAATCCGCAGTTGCACCAGCCGGATGTTGAAGACATAACAGAAGGAGAATTAGTTTACGTTAGATTTGTTGGCTATCGAGATGGAGAGCGAATTCTGGCTCCAGCTAAAGTCAGTCGCACACTTCCAGCGGGAATCAAAAATTAAATTTAAAATCTAAAATCAACATGACTACAGTTGCAATTGATTTCGGCACCAGCAACACGGTTGTTTGCATTCTCAACCCGGATACGCAAATGCCTGAAACTTTGAGATTGGGCGAGATGTCCCGGATTTTCAAAACAAATAAATCGAGCGGAGATGATAGAGAAATACCTGTAATCCCGACTTTGGTATTTGTCAAAAATGCCGGAAATTTAGTATTAGGAGAAAAAGTTCGATTTGAGCGTTTGGGACAATCCCAGCCCGATCGTTTTTTCAAGGCTTTTAAGCGCGACATGGCTACCGATTTTCAGCCCCCCGCTCGCAATCTAGACGGCAAAACTTATACGCCAGAATCAATAGCGGAACAGTTTATCCAGACTATTTGGAAACAATTATATCAGCAAAATATACAGCCAGATAAAGTAATTTTTACTGTACCAGTCGGAGCATTTGAGCGATATTTGGATTGGTTTTGCGACTTAGCAGAAAAGCTGGGAATTGCGGAAGTTCAGCTAATAGATGAATCCACAGCCGCCGCCTTGGGATATGCAGTAAAACGTCCCGGTTCTCTAGTTTTAGTAGTCGATTTTGGTGGCGGCACTTTAGATATAAGTTTAGTCCGCACAGCACCTGCTTCCTCAATCAAAAATAGCCAATCGAAAACTCCCAATTTAATGCGGGCGGAAGTATTAGCAAAATCAGATGCTTATGTCGGTGGCGAAGATATTGACATTTGGATTGTCGAAGATTATTTGCAGCAGATTAATTCATCACGGGCAGAAGTCGGACCAGTTGGCTGGCAAAATTTATTAGAAATAGCAGAAAAGTTAAAAATTCAACTTTCTCAAGTTGATGAGGTGAAGGAAAGTTGGTTTGATGATGAAAATTTTATGTCTTATGATTTGCAGCTAAACCGAGAGAGGCTTGGGGATATTTTGGAATCTCGGCAGTTGTTAGAACAGTTGCGAGAAGCTTTAGATGAAGTATTAAGTATTGCGCTGGGAAAAGGTATCGGCAAAGTAGATATCGAACAGGTTTTGCTGGTTGGAGGAACTTCTTTGATTCCTGCTGTATCTAACTTAGTGGTTTCGTATTTCGGACGGCAAAAAGTCAAAACTGATAAACCCTTTGAAGCTGTTGCGCACGGTGCTTTAGCCTTGACAGAATTGGCGATTGTTGATGATTATTTGCGTCATACCTATGCAATTCGTCTCTGGGAACCTTACGCTAAAGCTTATGCTTATTCGCCGATATTTAGTAAGGAAATGAAGTATCCTTGTCAAAGTTCCGAAGAGTTAATGTTGCAAGTGGCAATAGAAGGGCAAAGGGAAATTCGGCTAGATATTGGGGAAGTTGCTGAGGTATCGCAAGCGGAGGTTACTTTTAATGAAAAAGGGCAAATGACGAGCAGTTTTCTCAACAAACATAGCGATTTTCGCTCTCTAGAAAGGCACCATCAGGAGGTTTGTGTGGCGCATTTGAATCCGCCTGGGGTGTTGGGGATTGACAGGGTTTCGGTGAGTTTTGAGGTGGATGAGAGGCGGGTGTTGTTGGCTACGGTGCGGGATTTGGTGACTGATCAGGTTTTGGTGGCTAAAGGTGCGATCGCCAAACTGCAATAATGATACAATTTTTAGTAAGGTTTTTCGCGAGGATAAGATTCGGCGATTGAAATCGCTGCTACACAAACGAAGTCCGCCTTCGCAGACTGAAGAATATCGATTTAAATCAAATTTATGCCATGAAGAAGCAACAAAATAAATTCAGCCATCTGACGGCCATCGAAAGAATTTATCTGTCATTTCCGGCAAAAGTTTTATTAGATAAAAACTTGCTGCAAGGGAAAGTCTTAGACTTTGGGTGCGGCTTCGGTAGCGATGTTAAATTGTTGCAGCAAAAGGGCTTTGATATTGCGGGTTATGACCCTTATTATTTCCCGGAGTTCCCAGAAGAAAAATTCGACACTATCCTTTGCTTTTATGTTTTAAATGTTTTGTTTCCCGAAGAACAAGCGAATGTGCTGATGGAAGTCTCACACCTATTGAAACCAGGAGGTAAAGCGTATTTTGCAGTGAGAAGGGATATCAAAAAAGAAGGCTTTCGAGAACATTACGTTCACAAAAAACCTACATATCAGTGCATTGTAAAACTTCCGTTTAAATCTGCCCTCTTAAATGAGTCTTGCGAAATTTACGAATATGTGCATTACAACCATCAAAGAAATTCAACTAATAACTGCATATTCTGCAATCCTTACAGAAACCTAACCTTACTAACTGAATCAGCAACAGCTTATGCAATATTTGATGGTTATCCCGCTAGCAAAGGTCATGTTTTGATTATCCCCAAGCGTCACGTTGCTAATTATTTTGAGCTACCATTTAGGGAGCAATCGGCTTGTTGGTTTATGGCGAATAAGGTGCAAGAGATGTTAATAAAAGAGTTTCAGCCTGACGGTTTTAATGTGGGTATCAATATTAATAAAGATGCGGGGCAAAGTCGCAGTCACGCTGCTATTCATGTTATCCCGCGCTACAAGGGTGATGTGGCGGGAAATAAAGGCGGCATTAGGTGTGTGATTCCTCAAGTTAAAAATAAAAGTTAGGGAATTGTGAACGGATTTTTTTACCGCAGAGGCGCAGAGAACGCGGAGAGAGAAGAGATGGATTTATAATTTTTGTAAGGATTGTTAAAATTGAGTCAAACGGTGAGTCAAATAAGGTTAAAATGTGTTTACCAAGTCAAAAACTACACATTAGCAGTAATTTGGTGTTCTGTTTATGTCTAAGCGCAAAAAGCAAGAATGGCTCAAGGAAACTCTAGAGCTTAAAGAAGACCACAATTGGAAATCTAAGCCGGGAACTCGCATCTTTGTCGCAGGAAGAGGTGCAGTCCGCTTTGATGTCCCGGAAGATTGGCATTTTGAACCGGATACTAAGTCGTTCCGATTTACGGATAAAAAGCCGCCGGATGATGATTGTTGTTTGGAGGTTTCATTTAATTTGTTACCTCCTGGTAATTGGGGAGAATTTCCGCTATTGCCGCTATTACAGAAGATTGTTGAAGATGATACCAGAAATCCGATCGATCCTGGGGAAATTATTCAATTGAAGCGGCAAACTGCTAGGGTTGTTTGGACAGAATTTAAGTTTATTGACCCTCCAGAACAGCGGGAAGCTTATTCGCGTATCTGTATTGGATTGGGTTCTAACGTTCAGTGTTTAATTACTTTTGATTACTGGGTTGATGATGCTGAACGTTTGACTCCTGTCTGGGATACGGTGATGGATTCGTTGGTTTTGGGCTTGTTTATTAGTGACCCTCGAACTGGATTTGCACGGCCTGATTAGGTTTGGGGAGAGTTTGAAATGGTGGGTGTTGTGGGTTGATTTAATGTCAACAAATAGGCGATCGCATTAAATGCAAGGATATTGATAAATATCTTGTACACTATACTTGTTGTGAAAAATGTTTACTTGAGGTAGCTTGTGAAGCTAGATTTGCCAACTGAAATCTACAGTTCCTTTGAACCATTTCAGCCTCCGTCGAAAGAGGCTTATGTTGATTGTCAGGAAGTCCGTGGTGGTTGGGAAGTAGTACGGGAGTTAGGTCGAAAGATGACGCGATCGAAGAAACCGACTTGCCAGCTTTACTCTGGACACAGAGGAGTAGGAAAATCCACAGAACTTCTGCGGTTGAAAACATACCTAGAACAAAAGAATTATTTTGTGGTTTACTTTGCAGCAAATGATGAGGACATTGAACCCCAGGATGCGGCATATGCGGATATATTATTTGCTTGCACTCGGCATTTAGTAGAAGCGATCAAGCTACAAAACCATAACCCTTTACTAGATTGGATGAAAAATCGAGGCGAATCTCTCAGAGATTTGGCACTAACACAAGTATCATTTGAAGGTCTAAATTTAGAGGGGCAAGTTGCCCAGTTTGCCAAAATTACGGCAAATTTACGAGCAAATCCAGATAAGCGACGCGAACTGCGACAGAAAATTAATGCTAATACTCCATCTTTGGTAGAGGCGCTGAATGACTTCATCAAAGAAGCTGAAAAATCGCTACCAGCAGACTGTCGCGGTATTGTAATGATTGCTGATGATTTGGATAGAATTGCAGAAACTAAAGAAGAAGGAAGACCCAGCAATTATGACGAAATTTACTTAAATAGGAGTGAAATTTTGCGGGGCTTGGTGTGTCATGTAATCTATACGGTTCCGATCGCAATGGTATATTCGGGACGGGCAACACAGCTTGAAGATAACTACGAAAAAACAAATATTTTACCGATGGTGATGGTGAAGAATCCCGACGGTACAGTCAACTCAAATGGACTATCCAAATTGCGGGAAATTGTCTGTCGGCGGCTTGAGGCGATCGATTCCAGACTGACTCAAACTATGGATGGTAGTGTGGCAGGTTTAGATATTCCCGCTGTGTTCGATAGTTCAGATACATTGAACCATCTTTGCATCATGAGTGGCGGACACGCAAGGAATTTGATGCAGATGATCCGAATCGCTATCAACTGGACAGACGAATTACCAATTAGCGCTGAAGCAGTTCAAAGGGCTATTGCAGAAACGCGAGAAACCTATCTCAATGCAATTCAAGAACATCAGTGGGAAATTTTGGCTGAAGTTTATTGCAAAAAGCAGGCAAACAATAACGAAGAGTGTCTGCGCCTGTTGCTCACGCGCTGTTTGTTAGAATATCGCTATTATGATAAGGGTAAGCTCAAACGCTGGTACAACGTCCATCCTCTGATTGAAGAAATCGAGCAGTTTCAAGCAGCAGTTGCCAAAATTCGGCAATTACCATCATGAGTCAATATTCTTCTACTCAAGCACTCGACACTAGCCCAGAGGGAGTCTATCAGGCTTTATTGCGATGCCTAAAGCGAACAAAAGGCTTCGGTATTGTGTTCGTACAATGTTCTCCTGACGTAGGTAATCAGTTAACCGATAGAGTGCAAGAGGATTTGTCTGAGAAAAAAATGGCGATTCTAGAATTGACAGAACTAATTGATAATCTGTATGACATTGTTGTAAATAGGGACGATCGCAACGACTTAAACATTCTCTTCATTGAAGGACTAGAAAAGTCACTAGAACCTTATATTAAGGTTGGATATGGTGGTGATGGTGATTATTATAATTTAGATACAGTACCTCCTATTCTCAGTCACCTCAATCAACGACGGGAAATTTTTCGCGATCGTTTGAGTAACATTTGCTTTGTTTTTATATTGCCACTTTTTGCGATTAAATATATCATGCGTCGATCACCTGATTTTTTTGATTGGGGTTCAGGCGTGTTTGAATTATCTATTAATAGTTTCGATAAATTTATTTATATCAATAGAAAGGGTTATAATATCGTGGATTTTTCTAATAATATTGGTATTGTAATAGGAGGTATTGTTAGAAATGATGAAAAAGCCAAGTGGGAAACGCCGATAAAAGAAGATCAAAAATATGCGATAATTTCCCAGGGTACCGAAGAAATTAGTTCTGATGAATTAGATGAATCTGAATCTTGGATTAAACGAGGTAACGTGCTTCTTGGAGTCAAGCGTTATGAAGAAGCCATAAAAAGATATGAAGTAGCTATTAGACTCAAGCCTGAGTCATGGAAAGCCTGGAATTTTCTCGGTATTGCTCTACTGCAACTAGGGCGCTATCAAGAATCAATTGCCAGTTTTGATAAGGCATTAGAAATAAAGCCTGATTATCAAGACGCTAAAACTAACCGAGATACTGCTTTCAAAGAATTGAATTAGGGTAATTTTGTCGATCGCACAAACAATCTCGCCCAAAATTCCAACATCACGATCGCACAAATACCCTACAATTATCCCACCATCCGGCATCAACCAACCTGCTAACCCCATGCTTTGCGATTATCTCGTACAAATCCTCACCGCCCGCGTCTACGATGTGGCTCAAGAAACACCCCTAGAAATAGCCCCCAATTTATCAGAACGGCTCAACAATAAACTGCTGCTGAAGCGAGAGGATATGCAGTCTGTCTTTTCCTTCAAACTGCGCGGCGCGTACAACAAAATGGCGCAACTGTCGCCGGAGTTGCTAGCACAAGGTGTGATCGCAGCTTCCGCCGGCAACCACGCCCAAGGAGTCGCCCTTGCTGCCCGCCACCTGGGAACTCGCGCAATTATCGTCATGCCCGTAACAACGCCGCAGGTGAAGGTAAATGCGGTGATAGCCCGTGGTGGAGAGGTGGTTTTGCATGGGGATACCTACGATGATGCCTACGCTTTTGCGCGCCAATTAGAGGCGGAAAAAAACTTAACTTTTGTTCACCCTTTTGACGATCCGCACGTAATTGCGGGACAGGGTACGATCGGCATGGAAATTCTGCGGCAACATCAAAAACCAATTCATGCGATTTTTGTGGCGATTGGCGGCGGTGGATTGATTTCGGGAATTGCGGCTTATATTAAGCGGTTGCGGCCGGAAATTAAGATTATTGGTGTGGAACCTGTGGATTCCGATGCGATGAATCAATCGCTGAAAGCTGGTAAACGGGTGCGTTTGTCCCAGGTGGGTTTATTTGCTGACGGCGTTGCTGTGCGGGAAGTTGGGGAGGAAACTTTTCGGCTTTGTCAGGAGTATGTGGATGAGATTATTTTGGTGGGTACGGATGATATTTGCGCGGCGATTAAGGATGTTTTTGAAGATACGCGATCGATCTTAGAACCTGCTGGCGCTTTGGCGATCGCCGGTGCGAAGGCTTACGTGGAACGGGAACAAATCACAGGAGAAACATTAATTTCTGTTGCTTGTGGCGCGAACATGAATTTCGATCGCCTGCGGTTTGTAGCAGAAAGGGCAGAGTTTGGCGAACGTCGGGAAGCAATTTTTGCAGTCACAATTCCCGAACAGCCGGGAAGTCTCCGCAGGTTTTGCGAGTGTTTGGGTAAGCGCAATTTGACGGAATTTAGCTATCGCATTGCGGATGAAAAAGCAGCACATATTTTCATTGGTGTGCAAATTCAAAACCGCGCTGATGCGGTTAAAATAGCGGCAAGTTTTGAAGATTGCGGATTCAAAACTTTGGATTTAACTGATGATGAATTAACAAAATTGCACTTGCGGCACATGGTGGGTGGCCGTTCTTTCCTGGCAAAACATGAACTGTTTTATCGCTTTGAATTTCCCGAACGTCCTGGTGCATTGATGCAGTTTGTGGGTTCGATGAGTCCTAACTGGAATATCAGCGTTTTTCACTATCGGAATAATGGGGCTGATTACGGGCGAATTGTGGTGGGGATACAGGTGCCGCCGGATGAGATGCAGGAGTGGCAGGCTTTTTTGGATACGCTGGGCTATCAGTATGGGGATGAGAGTCAGAATCCGGCTTATAAGTTGTTTTTGGCGTAGATTTTTGGGGTGGGTTTGGGGTGGGTTTTGGGGAAAGGGCGATCGCCCAAAACTATCGAATCTCGAATTACAATGGGTAAAGAAGTCTAGCAAGGAAAATGCCAGATTATGACTGTCCGAGAAGAACTAATCCGCGAGATTGAGCAATCCTCAGATGATGTGCTTGAGGTGCTATTGAGTTTTTTGCGTCAGACGCGCTTGTCAAAATCGGAGGGTTTTGGGGCGATCGAGTCTGCTGAGATTTCGAGTGCTGAATTGACAGTACAAAAGCATTATCCTCTGCGCGGGCTCCCGCTGGCGATCGCTGAGGATTTTGATGCGCCGATGCAAGTTACTCAACTAATCGATCGGATTGTCACGATTATGGAAAATGAAAATGTAGGTTTGACGGACTTATTGGGTGGTTTAGAAGCCGAGAGAGAGGCGATTTGGCAGGAAAAACAGTCTGGATAACTCAAGGTAATGCGATCGTGATGAGCGAGTAGATCGCATAATACTCAGTTTTCGTTGTGTTTAGCGAGATTCATTGCCTGCATCAAAGCTGCACCAGCACCAAAAGTATCGTAGGGGGTTGGTAGGTAGTAAATCTTGTAAGGTTCCAAAGGAAAAATATCCTCACTGATATCTTCTTCCGCCATGAGAATGCGGATTAACTCTCGTTTGTCGATCGCAGACAGTTGTCTAATGGTAGGGAGTAATTCTGTTAGTGTCATCGGTTGTTTTCCTACGATGCGTCTATGTTAACGGTAGCAGGTCAACGCAGTATTTGCAACTTCCAGGGGAGTTTGACAGAAATTGGGGCGATCGCACTTAGTTTTGTTCGTAAGGGCGATCGGGCTTTGCATACCACGAATTATTCTGGTTTTATCCAACCTTTGACGATCGCCTTGCCGACATTAACATAGGGATTGTCTAGGAACTCTTCGATCGCAGATTCAGTACCAGCTTGCAATGCACCAACCGCACGACGCTTGAAACTGGGGGTCGTTTCATCATTAACGTGAGCAATTTTTTCCGCATCAGTAGCAGTAGGATTAGTTTGCTCTAACTGTTTGAGCAGTTCTTGAATTTCTTTTGCTGAAGCAGCAAGAGTTTGTTTCTGTTCTGATTGTTGTACAAAAGTGATGTTGTCAGCTCTGGCATTACGACCCATAGCCCCAGCTTGACCAGAATTATTGTAAGTTTCTGACATGGATTTACTCTCTGATACGGGTTTATACTCTACATTTCCATCGACGTTTCCTTGCACCAAGTTGCCCTTAAAACTACTGTTATTCATGTCTACAGATTTTGGTTTCATAGCTGATAGCATCCTCAATTGCTAATATTTACTTTTAGTGTCGTTCGCTCTATCATCATAAAGATACGAAGTGTTTCCCGTAGCATTTCCCTGTATAAAATTACCACTCACCTCACTATTACTAATGGATATTTGGTAAGTTGCTTCTTTTTCACTTTCAATAAATTCATAGATTACTCCAATAACTTGCTTGAGACTTTCCTTTTTGTGTGTAGTAAACAACGTCTTGTCACCAGAATTTAGAGTTAGTAACAAGCCGTAGTGTTTTGGCTTAGTCAAATTCCTAACTACACCTGCAATTGTGGCAGCCAATAAGACATAGGCTAATAAAATTAGTATTGGGTGATTGCCATGATTAATACCTATTAATATAAAAGCAATCAAACAAATACCAATAGTTCCCCAAGGAATCCCTGGAATCTCGATCTCTCCTTCAGTAAAACTTGTAATATTATGAGTTTGGTAAACATTGTACGAAAAACGAACTGTTCTTTGAGTTACGGTAATAACTTTAGGATTTCTATTTTTTTCTAAAGTAATGTTCTGATTACTTCCAGATGGGTTTCGCGATGTAACTGATGCTATTAATTGGTCTAGTATTGCAGGGTAAGCTCATCTAATTTGGTATAAATTGTACTTGACAAATAGAAATTATAGAGTTAAAGCACAGCCGTTTGG
>NZ_JAUBVR010000172.1:0-2115 GCF_036705955.1 Microcoleus sp. A6-C6
TTTAGCGACCAAACAGGCTACCTGCTGCTTGCTGTAACCAATCATCTCACTTAATTCTTTGCTGCCACAATGCTCACTCTTAGTCAGGAGAGCTGATTTGATATCTATCTACTCGCCCAAATCCTTTTCGGGTTTTGCCGATATGTCCTCGCTGTCCTCCTGGCTTGCGCTTGGGCTCGGACTCTGAGGAGGAGGAGTTCTCAGAAGGGGCTTTCTCTGATTTCTGTAGTAGATCGCTGGATGGGGGTTTCGAGGATGTCTTACTATTGCTCGGCTGTTTCTCTTTGAGCCTTTCGAGTTCTTGTTGTAATTTTTCTATGAGCTTCTGTTGGGTCAGCACAATTTTGATCAGTTCCTCACGGCTTAACTGCTCAACTACTTCCATTTTTAGTGCTGCTAACTCTGGTTTTTCGCTCATCTGACTACATTAGGGGCTTGCAATTAAATATAACCCCAGTTATCCTAGAAGAGTAGGAACCAAAAAATCTGACATAAGCGGTTGTGACTTCTGTAATTGGGATGCTAAAAATGATTTTGAGTGAGCCAGTTAAATTAACATTCAAAGATGCGGCCAAAAAACTGACAGGCTATCGCCGTCGAGACTTTATGGCAAAAGTGGCTGAAGACTACTTTAATGGTTCATCCCGCCAAGTAGAAACATTTATGGGGTGGAACCGAGATAGTGTTCAACTGGGCTTACATGAACGACGAACCGGGTTGATTTGTGTTGATAACTATCGGGCACGAGGGCGACACAAAAGTGAAATCTTGCTGCCCAATTTAGAAGCTGATATTTGTTCTTTAGTAGATCCAGAATCCCAGGCAGACCCCAAGTTTAAATCGACATTTTTGTATGCTCGGATCAGTGCCAAGGCGGTACTATCAGCATTAGTGAGTCAGAAAAACTACAAGATTGAGCAATTGCCTTCTCGTCAAACCATTGGCACGATTTTAAATCGAATGGGATATCGCCTAAAAAAACACAAAAAACCAAGCCATTGAAAAAAATACCCGAAACAGATGCCATTTTTGAGAATGTATTCAAAGAGAATCAAGCCTCCGATAAAAATGTTAATTCTCTACGAATATCAATCGATACCAAAGCCAAAGTCAAAATTGGTAACCTCTCACTCTTGCGGCAAAGCGAGAACCATCGAACCGAAATCGGCTGAGGATCATGATACGGAGTGGCAAGCGGTATTAGTCCCCTTTGGAATTCTCAATACTGAAAGTGACCAATTATCTATTTATATGGGGCAGTCTGCTGAAACCACTGATTTTATCGTCGATTGTCTAACGGATTGGTGGCAAAACAACCAATCTGATTACACCGAACTGGAAGAATTGGTGATTGACCTTGATGGTGGTCCAGCAAATAGAAGTAATCGAACACAATTCATCAAACGTATCATTGAGTTATCTCAAAGAATTGGTTTGAGAATTAGACTAATTTACTATCCGCCGTATCACAGCAAGTACAATCCAATTGAACGTTGTTGGGCCGCACTTGAACATTATTGGAATGGTGCTATTTTAGATTCAGTTGAAACAGCCGTCAACTGGACATCTAACATGACATGGAAAGGAATTAATCCCATTGTACACTTAATTGAGACAACTTATGAGAAAGGAGTAAAAGTCTTACCTCATGAGTTAAAACAGTATTTACCCTCATGGCAACGTTCTGAAACTTTACCAAAATGGGATATCACGATTATCCCATTTTGACTGGTATTTTATTTTTCCGCGAGTCCCTAAGGTAACGTTTGATCGTTTCCTCAAAGGTGATACTAATGGAAAACGCAGCGGTAGACCAAGATTCAAACAACGCAGTCGTTACCGCACGTTCACCTATCCTCAAATTAAAGACGGCTGCTTGCAAAACAACTTAATTAACTTGCCTATGTTCGGAAAAGTTAAAGTTGTTTTGCACCGTTCCATACCTGATGGATTCAAAATCAAAACCGTCTCTATTACCAAGAAAGCTGACGGGTACTATGTGACTCTCAGCTTGGAAGATTCCACAGTCCCTGAGATAAAACCAGATTTCAATCCTCAAAAGATTGTTGGAATTGATGTTGGGTTGAAGGATTTTTTGACAACATCAGAAAACGA
>NZ_JAUBVR010000090.1:0-19553 GCF_036705955.1 Microcoleus sp. A6-C6
CAACGTAGTCTCCGACAAAAAATGAAGCGGGCAGCTATGAATAATGATTATATGTTTCTGGTTCTGACTTCTTGTTTCGCCGATCATATCTTAGGTTCTTCTGAACCTTTGTGTCAAGCTTAATGAAGATGCTCTTACCCTGTGACCAATGACTAATGACCACTGACTAATTCCCCATTTGCGATCGCAACTTCCCCGTTTTTAATTCAGTCTCAAAGGCCATCCGTACCTTTTCCCACTCCGTTTCGGCTTCCAACAGTCGATCGCGCGCCGTCCTCGCATCAAAAACCTGTTCCCCTCCAGACTCAACCGCCAAGCGGCCCATCAACTCCAACTCCTTGCAAACTTCCGAAAAAGACACCGCTCCTAAATTAGCGCTGCTCGACTTCAGCGTGTGAGAAGCCAGTTTCAAACTATCAGCATCGCCGAGAAAAATAGCCTCCTTAATTGTTTCTAACTGCTGCGGTGCATCTAACAAATATATCTGAATCAACTCCCCCAAAAAATCCGGGTCTTCCTCATCGTCTAACTCGCGGAGACTTTGCAAAACATGAAAATCGATCGGCGAATTTGCTCCCGGTTGAACGATTGAGTGTCCAGCAGCCTCACTGTCAACTGGGTCAGTAATATGTTGATTTTTCAGTTCAGCAACGGCATCCAATTCATCCCGTTGCAGGGGTTGGCATTTGCCCAGGGCGATCGCCAACTCTTCCCGGCGCACCGGCTTAGTAATATAATCGTCCATACCCGCTTCCAGACACTTTTCGCGATCGCCCTGCATCGCATTAGCCGTCATCGCAATAATTCTCGGCTTCTTATTGGCTGGCCATTCCGCACAAATGCGGCGCGTCGCTTCCAACCCGTCCATCTCCGGCATCTGCACGTCCATCAGCACAACATCGTAAGATTGCCGCTTCAGCGCCTCCAAAACCTCCAACCCATTAGCAGCAATATCTGCCCGATATCCTATCCTGTCGAGCAAATGCGTAGCTACTTTTTGATTCACCACATTATCCTCCGCCAACAAAATCCGAATTTGAGTAGAATTAGCTGCATCCTGTGCGACAGAATTGCTCGCCACCTGCCTCAAAACCGCAGGTGTCCGCTGCGAGCGATGATGTTCTTGAGAATTTTCAAAATACTTCAATCCCGAAGTCAAAGTCGCCACATTTGAAACTTCTCCCTTGCCACTTCTGCCGGCAACATATCCAAAAACTTGCAGCAACACATTATAAAACTGCGACTGTTTTAGAGGCTTAGTTAAAAAAGCCGAAAAATGTACTTCTGTAGTTTCAAGTTTTTTCCAGACTTCCGCCTTGCTCAAATAAGTAAATAGCACCAAAGGTAGCGGAACTTTGCGAGGACTTGTAACTTTGATGACATTCGGATTTAGCCCCTCGCCGCCAGACAAATTGCTCAGCTCCCATGAACGAATCTTCACAGCCAAAGCCACGCCGTCCATATCTGGTAGATTCATCGCCAAAATAGCCAAATCGATCGCCGAGTTTTCTTTGATGATTTCCAAAGCCTCAGCGCCCGAAGTTACAGCCACGGGTATCATGCCCCAAGCCTCAGCTTGCCGGATCAAAACTTGTCGGTTAATGGCATGATTCTCGGCAATTAACAAACGCTTGCCAACAGTAAATTCCGGCTGTTTTTCCTCAACCGCGCTTTCATTAGCTTCAGCAGTTACCGTGAAATAAAAAATCGAACCGGAACCCGATATCGACGGCGCAGAAAATCCCGCAGGTGGTGTCCCTGCCATACTTTGTCCGATCGCAGAAACAGCAGGTTGAGACTTAGAACTTGCCGGAGAAACCTGACTGACAACCCACATTTTACCACCCATCATATCGCTCAAACGCTGGCTGATAGCCAGTCCCAGACCAGTTCCGCCGTACTGTCGAGTTGTTGAAGCATCCACCTGCGAAAAAGCTTTAAACAGGCGATCGATCCTGTCTGGCGGAATGCCAATTCCGGTATCTTGGACACCAAATTGAATCTCGTATTGTCTGGTACTTGGCAACTGTTCTTGCTTAATTGCTAGCGGTTGCAGAGCTAGAATATTGGTTATTTCCGGCAAAATCTTAGCAGCTACCGGCTCGATTTTTCTAGCGGTACAAGAAACGACAATTTCTCCAGATTCTGTAAATTTAACTGCATTTCCTAGCAGATTTACCAAAATTTGGCGCAGCCTCGTGACATCTCCTAAAATATTTTTTGGAACAGAATCATCAATAAAGTAAGCCAATTCTAAACCTTTTTCCGACGCTCTAGGAGCCAGCAATTCCAGAGATTCTTCTATACAGTTTTGCAGCTCGAAGGGGCTGCGTTCCAAATCCATTTTGCCCGATTCAATCTTGGAAAAGTCTAGAATATCGTTAATAATAGTCAGCAAAGCATCGCCGCTGGTGCGAATTGTCTCCACAAAATCCCGCTGTTCTGTAGTTAGTTCCATATCCAGCAGCAAACCGGTCATCCCGATTACCGCATTCATCGGAGTGCGGATTTCGTGACTCATAGTCGCTAAAAATTCGCTCTTAGCTCTGTTAGCAACTTCCGCCGCTTGTCGCGCGTGCTCCAAAGCTTCGTTTTGCTCTGCTAACTGTTGCTGTCGGTGAACTTCCTTTTCTAAAAGTTGGGCTTGGGCTAAGGTAATTCCGACTTGAGCGGCAACATCTTCTAGGAGTTCAATTTCGTCGGGAGTCCACTGGCGAGTTGCATCGCACTGGTGCAAAGTAATAATGCCATTCGGTTCTCCTTGATAGGAAGTGCGAACTGCCAACATAGATTTTAATCCGATGCGGCGGCACATTGGTACTGAAGATTCGAGCAAAGGATCGGTGAACACATCGGGAGATGCCAGGGCTATATCTTCAGCGAGTAGTTTTTCTGTGTAGGGGTTGTAAGTCACGGAAAGTTCTAAATCTAAAGCCGATTCGTGACCAGGTTCTAAGTATTCTGCGACGCAAGGAAGGTGGGGATAAGGTTGGGAAAGATAAGTGTGAATTGTACAGCGATTTACGCCGAATACGCGGCCGATTTGGGTGGCGGTAGTCTGAAAAATTTCTTGAGTGTCTAAGGTCGATCGCACTTTTTGAGTAATTTGCTTGAGCAGCAAAACGCGCTGGTACTGACGCTGCAAAGTGCGCTCTCGCTCTTCGCGGGCAATTTCCGCGCCGATGTAATTCCCCATCAACTTTAAAATTTCTAAATTCAGCGGTTTTAAAGGAGGTTTAGCGGTGCAGGAAGTAAAGCTCAAAGTGCCAAAAACTCGCCCTTGGACGATGACCCGCGTGCCGACAAAAGCCTCCAACCTGCGCACGGCGTAAGCGGGATGCTGCTTCCACTCAGTAGTTCCGGCGGATTCGATCGAAATAGGTTCGATCGATCGCAAAACCTCTCGCTCGAAAGTTCTGCTTAAAGAAAAACCATCTCCTTTAGCAAATCCGAAGGGAAAATCTTGCGGTACATAAGCCGCGAGCACTTCGTAGCGATCGCCCAAAACCCTGCCCAACAGCCCGATATCCATCCCAAACTGACTGCAACCCATTGCCAGCAACCGGGCCGTTCGCTCATCAAAAGAGCCTGACGAGCCCACCATTACCTCGTAGAGCGATCGAATTGCCCGCTCACTTTCCCGCAGTTCCTCAACCCCTGCGACGCGGTTGCAGACATCGTGCAAAGTTCCTAAAATTCCGACTATTTCACCTTGGGAATTCAGCCTAACTTGGGCAAATATTTCAACAGAAACAAAACCAGAATTACTGTAAATTTCTAATTCATTTTTGCCTGAGTCCGACTTGTATTTAATTTGCAGTTCTCGCCGATAAAATGCCGATTTCCCTGACAGCAAAGACTCCAATAAATTTGCACAATGCGAGCGCTCATCTGGATGCACCCAATCTAAAAAATTAGTTGTCAAACTTTCGGCAACCGAAAAACCCGTAATTTCAGTCCAAGCGCGGTTGAGAAATGTCCAAATCCCCGCCGCATCCATCTGAAAAATTACGGTTGCTTTCAAAGCATCAAATACTTGGAATTGCTCCACGCCATCGCAGTTTTTGAGTTCTAACTGCTGGTTGGGAGTAATATCTGTATGAGTTCCGACTACCCGCAGCGGTTTGCCCGTAGCGCCGCGCAAAACTTGACCTCGGTTCAGCACCCAGACAGTGCTGCCGTCTTTGCATTGCATTCGATATTCTGCTGCAAAATCTGCTGTTTTTTCAGCGAAGTGATCTTCTAAAGCTGCCTTTACTCCGTCAATGTCGTCTCGGTGGATGCGACTCCACCATTCCGATCGGCGATTCGAGATTTCCCCTGCTTTGTAGCCGAGCATTTCTTGCCATCGCGCCGAATAAAAAAACTCATCTGTTTCGAGATTCCAATCCCAAATCCCCTGATTGTTGACGGTAGCGGGGAGATTTGGGGGCTGCGCGACGCTACTGTTGTGAGCAATTTCTGCACCTGGGTGGCGATTGGCTGCCGGAATTTGTATTTCTGTCAAGAGTCTTTTGTACTCCGCGTTGCTAGATTCTAGCTGGCGCTGCAAAGCGATCAAGCCTGAATGCAGAGATTTTGAGTCTAGTGCTTGTAACAGGATAGTTTGAGGATTGACAATCCCGATCGGGTGATTGCTGTCGTTGATGACTAATAGAGGTAACTGGCAGTAGTTTTTTTGCAGCAGGGCGATGGCTGCTTCTAGGGTAGAGTGCGATCGTACCAGGGGTGGCGAACTGCTGCAAATCGCTCCCGCTCTAATTCTGTTCGAGTCTCTGCCCGTGGCTTGCAACTGCACGATGTCCCGCGAACTTACCACGCCAACCAGTTTGTGGAGGTTGGGATTTGTAAATTTGGAATTTGTAGCAGCACCATTCGAGTTTGATTCGGGAGTTTCAGTGATTAATACATAGCTAACATTGTGTCGGAACATCAGTTGCGCCAAATAGCGAACTGAAGCAGTAGCAGGAGCGTGAATAATTCGCGAGGCTCCGATTTGAGGGATTTGGGCGAGTTTAATTAAACTCGCAGGCAGCTCTAATTTCGGATGTAAAATTGGTAGCGGCGGAGGGAAGGCAAAGGGCGCTGCTGGTGACTTTGGGTTGCTAATTTGTGGTTGTGTCGATCCCCCAATTTCCTGCAACAGTTGTACCAAGCTTTGGGAGCTAATTATACCGACAAGTTCTTCAGCGTCGTTGACGACTGGCAAATGCCCAATCAGATGTTTGTCGAGCAGATTTGCTAAGGCAAAAAAGTCGGGAATTTCTGATTCTCGCGCTACGGTTACGGTTCGGATCATGATTTGCTCGATCGCAAATCCCCTCAAAGCAGCGCCTATAGAACTTAGCTGGACGACATCTCGCGCTGTAAAAATGCCCAGCACCGTCTGGGCGCCCGGCTCGGAAGCTTTGGAGCCGTTGAGACTGATCCCGTTGGCGGATGCCTTTACTGCACGCGGTACGCCTTTGTACAAACCCAACTTTTCCCGCGACTGTGGAGAAGTCCCGTTGGTGGGATTTCCGAGTTGAAAATTTCCGCGCGGTTCTACCACGAGGACGTAACTGGCTCCTGTGCTGCTCATCAGCTCGATCGCCTCTTCTACGGGCGTCTCAGGGGTGACGGTGAGGGGATTGCGGTTAATGACCTGACTGAGGGAGGGAATAAACATCAGGGGGCATAAAAGTGATATTTGTTAGAAAAGCTCGATCGGGGCCAGCGGGTTGATTGAGAGGTTTTGCTCGCGAGGTTTCGTCTGCGCGATCAAAGTTTATGCACGATTCACATCACCGTTCCATTAAACTTACCCAAAGCTACCCAAGTCTAGACTTAGCTGGACATAGGTAGCCGGGAGTGTTAACTTCCTGTTTCTTTCGTAGCGACAACATGACTGTTGTCGGGTTTGTCTACTCCGCAGGCTGCCACGGTGGAACTCACCGCCAATTCTGAACGTTCGGGCACACAAATACCTTCAAACCAACGTTCTATATTTCTAGCTGCATTCAAGTCACGGTCTTGTACGTTTCCGCAGTTGGGACATTCAAACACTCGGACTTTTAACGGCATCTTGTGCCGATGATTGCAACAACTTGAACAGATTTGACTGCTCGGGAAAAATCGATCCACAAGCGTCAACTTAGAGCCAAACTTTTGGGTTTTGTATTCGAGTTGACGTTTGAATTCGTACATTCCGCAATCCGCGACTGCACCAGCAAGTTTGTGATTCTTTAAAAATGCCTTGACGTGCAAGTCTTCAATTATGACTTCGCCGTGTTTCTTGGCGAGGTAAGTTGTCAGCTTGTGGATAGCATCTTTTCGGATATTGGACACTTTTAAGTGCAGTTTAGCTAGCTTCGAGACGGCTTTATTCCGGTTCTTGGAACCCTTGACTCGCTTACTGACGCGCCGTTGTAGGCGTTTCATCTTGCGACTCATTCGACGGTAAGCCTTTGGATTGTCAAAGACTTGACCGTTGGAACAGACTGCTAGCGTCTTGATGCCGATGTCAACTCCGATAGTCGGGCGGTCAGGTGCAGGGACGGGTTTTTCTATTTCGCACTTAAACGCAATGAACCATCTGTCTGCTTTACGACTAATTACGCAATTGTGAAAAGCAGTAATTGGTAGTGGTTCGTGCAACCTGACCCAACCTATCTTAGGTAATTTAATCCGCTTGCCGTCGTTATTTATTCCTGGCTTTGCTTTGCTTCCTTGCTCTAGATAGAAGGAGTCGTGCGATACACCCTTCTTCTTGAACCTAGGTTGCTTAGATACCTTTTTGAAACACCTGTCCCAAGCTGTCCTCAATTCGGCTAAAGCTTGCTGAGGGCTTGCCTTGGAAGAGTCGTAGTACCACCGACACAATGGCTTGACTTCTGCCACTAAGCGCTTGTGAAGATCAATGGCAGAAGGGATTTTGACTGTCTTGTCGGTTCCCCTTTCCTCCAAAGCTTGCAGGATTAAAGCGTTACCCCAGTTGTAGGCGTGTCTAGCGACTCCACAATGCTGGCGAAATCTAGACACCTGCCTGTTATTGGGTTTTAGTTCCGTCTTGAAACTGAGTAACATTTACTTTGCTTCGTTTTTGCATTATCCTTATTCTATACGGAATTAATACGGAACGTCAAAATGTCGAGAAAAAAGATTTATAGCGAGCCTAAGCGTAAAATCAATCTGAGTCTGACTGAGACTGCCACTAAGTGGTTAGACGAACAGCGGGTTCAGCTTACCGCCAGCAGTCTTAGTGACGTTATTGAAAGACTCGCTAGAGAGTTACCCAAAAAGTCTATTGATGGGTAACTCTGTCCAAGGATTGCGTTGCAGTTTCCGCCCCAGAGGGCGGACTGTGGGATTGCCGGCAATTCCTTGCCTAGCCTAACTGCTGCGGATTTACGAGCAAGAATTTCTGCGATCGTCTAGACTGCACCCGACTTTCTCGTCTTCAACAAAACTCTCGCTCGGATTCTGTTGGAGGCAAGATACCTACACGCTACCAATTTACCAGCGACAGGAGGAGAATCACAACATAAAGATTTAGGTATTTCAACCGTCTAATTAAGGGTTTGAGGGTTCCAGGGTTCCAGGGTTCCAGGGCAAAACAGGCAGAAAATCAATAATTCCCATCATGACTAATTCTATCTTATCCCAATTCTGACCCCGCCCAAAAACGGGTACAAGCCCCGGACTTCAGTCGCGCTGATCCCAAAATTTTAGACCAAAGTTCAAGCTACCAGATTCATCTGTGAAGTAAATCTCAAATCTAAAAATGGAAAATTTCAAATCTCAAATCGACTGATCCAGAGGATTTTAGATTCAATTCAGGCGATCGAACTTGATGAGAATAGCGCTATTCCCCGCCACCGCAAAAGTCGCATTACCGCCCTTCAGCGTTAAGCTACCAACAACCTCATCCATTGCCTTCACACTGAACTCCCGCACCGTGCCATTACCACCTTTGATCAGAGCAGAAAGATCGGCATTAACAGTATAAGATTTTGCTTGGTCGTTCACAGCCAGCAAATAAACATTGTTGCTAGCATCGCGAGTGGCAACTGCCATTAAATTAGCACTGTTAGTGACAGGAAAAAAGGTAGCTTTCGGGCCCTGCAAAGCCCGAATCCCCATCCGCAAAGCATAGTAGCCCGCGCGCCGCTTGCCGCCTGGGCCCAGCAAACCTTCTGGCAGTACCGGCTTTCCCCAGTCGTACAAACTGAATATGTGACTACCGTAAATATAATTATCCCCCGGTTGGGAACCTCGAATCAAATTTTTAATCAAACTTAAAGCTAAAGATAAATCGTTATAGCTAATTTGATAACTTCCCCATTCTCCCACCCAAAGCTGCGAGTTAGCGCGGATACTACCGTTCATCCAGCCGCGCACTTTGCGAGTGTAGTTAGAAATATCTGCGTCGTAATTGTGGACATTGACTGTATCGAAATAATTGGGAATTTCTCGCAAAGCATCAGCAGGCCAATTGCTGCCGCCTACGGTTTTCGGGCCGTGGATGCGGTATGTGCGCGAAGGCAAATAAGTTTTGTAAACAAAGTCGATCGCATCTTTGGCCACTTTCACCAATTCAAAATAATCTGCCCTAGTCCCACCCCAACCCTGTTCCCGGTTATCCGGTTCGTTGTGAATTTCCCAATCATCAACGCCGTAGTCATTGCGAACATTTAGCCAATAAACAGTAGCAAACACGTGTTCCCACCACTCGTTCCAATCTTCTTTAGTTCGGGGCGGATTCAGTTGCAGCGCCCAGGAAGGATTCCAGCTACTGTCAACATTGCGAATGCTGACAACCGGGCGAATATTTGCTTGTTTCAGAGTATTAAAAATAGTCCTCGCATTGCCTTGCCAAAGTGTGTCCGGTTCTCCCGACCACCAATAATCGCTACCCTGGGGCGGATCGGTCATAATCTGATCCCAATGCGCCCAATTAATTATATTGGGATTTGCCTTAATTTGGGAGATTTCCGGCCAGCCGTATTTACCGTCATCGTCTTCGGGTTCCCACCGGGACATCCCGCCGTAAATGCGGTAGGTATTAATTCCTAAATCTTGTAAATCTTTGAGGTCAAAGTTGATGTTGCCCTCGACAGCACCGATGTAGCGAGTGCTGACACCCGCAGGAGTGCCGGAGAATTTGATTGTTTCGATGTTTTGAGCAAAAATGGCGATCGGGCTGCACAACTCAAGGATGAGGGCGATTAAAAAGGCGATCGTAAAATTCCGAATAGTTATCTTTGAGAACACGGGACTAATGACTAATGATTAAATCAAGCCTACAAATATAGCAGGTAATCATGAGTCATGAGTCATTAGTCATGAGTCATGAGTCATGAGTCATGAGTCAAATACATTGAGAAATTTTGCGTAATTCCTGTTAGGAATGAGAATTAAATAACTTACACAAGTTTGTGGGGTGGGCGTCCCGCCCGCCCTTGTGGGACGGGCGGGACGCCCACCCCACAATAACAATTAAAATTGTAAGTTATTTAATTTGCGATCCTTACTAAAACTTCTCCACAACATACTTGCCCAAATTTCGGCCCGCCTTCAACCCATCTCGGTTGTCCGACGGCCAATGAGCACCACCGTAAACGCGACTCATCCGGGCTTCCGCCGCAGTTTCAGTCAAACTTTTAAAAGTCCGAGTCGGCAGCTTTGGTGGCGCAAACGGCCAAACCGCCGGCATCAACCAATTCGGTCAAGTAGTCGGCTACTCCCAGGATGGGATAAATCAAGAGCGCGCTTTCGTCTGGAACAACGGTAAACTCCAAGATTTGAACAATTTGGCAATGACAAATCCCACCTTTGGCGACCAGAAGGTGACATTAGCTCGCGCTACTGGCATCAATAATTTCGGCGATATTTCTGCTTACGGAACTTACACATACAAAGATGCCAAGGGTGCGACTTTAACGAGAACTCGATCTTATCTGTTGAAGGCATTACCGACAACTTAAATTACTTGAAATTAACGCAGATATCTGAAAAATATCTGCGTTCATCAGCGTTAATCTGCGGTTAAAAATCCCTCTTACTGCAACATCAAAGCAACTTCCTTCGCAAAATAAGTCAAAATCAAATCAGCCCGTTTAATACTCGTCAAAGTCTTCAAAATAATCCGTTGTTCATCAATCCAGCCCAACTGTGCCGCCGCTTTGACCATCGCGTATTCGCCACTGACATTGTAAGCAGCCACGGGCAAATTAGTTGCTTCGCGCACTTGGCAGATAATATCGAGATCAGCCAAAGCTGGTTTTACCATCATAATATCTGCACCTTCTGCGATGTCTAAAGCAACTTCTTTCAGTGCTTCCCTAGCATTAGCAGCATCCATTTGATAAGTTTTTTTATCCCCAAATTTGGCAGCAAAATCAAGGGCATCGCGGAACGGGCCGTAATAGGCAGAGGCATATTTTGCTGAATAAGCAAGGATTCCTGTATCGATGTATCCCCCTGCATCTAAGGCTTGGCGAATTGCACTGATTCTGCCGTTCATCATGTCGGAAGGTGCTACCATGTCTGCACCGGCAGCGGCTTGAGAAACTGCTATTTTTACTAAAACTTCAACTGTTGGATCGTTGAGAATTTGACCGCTTTCGTCAACTAATCCATCGTGTCCGTGACTGGTAAATGTGTCGAGGGCTACGTCGGTAATTACGATTATTTCGGGGATGTTTTGTTTGATGGCTTTGACTGTTTGCTGGATTAATCCGCCGTGGTATTTTTGCAATAATGATAATAATTATCAGATAAATTGGCACTATCCCCGTTGGCTCGCCAAGGGTTTAAACCCCTGGCGTCGGGCGAAAGTCCTCTAAAAGAGGACTGGAAAACCTGATTTTCATGTCAATATAATTGTTTTCAGCAATGTCAAAAACGCGAAGTTAACGGGAAGTTAAGACAATGTATTGAGGGCGCGATCGATCGATCAATCCCTCTTCTTCTAGCCTCGCCATCAGCCGCGTTACTGTAATCCGCGTAATCCCTATCGCCTCAGAAATCTCTTGGTGAGTCAATCTCAAATCAATTAACAGCCCTTGTGCGACTTCTCTACCAAACTTTTTGCCCAACAAAATGAATAGTTGCAGCAGGCGATCGCGCAGAGATTCGGTGCGAACTATGCTGAAAAATGCCTGAGTTTGCTGAACGTGCGCGAAAATTTCCTCTAAGGATCGATCGCACAAATTGGCAGGAATGTAGCTAATTTCTACATGAGTTTTGCACTCAATTTGATAAGGTTGGACACCTGACAGCGGCTGACCGATCACATCCCCAACACCCCAATATCCCAGGGTCATTGCTGTCCCCTGGTCGCTCCAAGTCACTGCTCGGACGGCTCCCCGTTCAATCCGCAGCAAGCCTTTAGACGGCACGGTAACTAACTGGCGGTGGGTGAAAGTCTGGTGTTTGAAACTAGCGTACAAGCCTGGAGTGTAGGTGGAAAGAGTCATGGGATTCACCGTTACTTTGAACACAATATGCAGCTTAAATTAATTGAGAATATTTGTCAACTATCTTGGTGGATTACGCAAAAAATCAAAGAAACCGGGTTTCTTGACAAAAATCTAGGCTTTCTGCGCCCAGCCCTGACAAGAAACCCGCTTTCTCATCCGTAAGCTGAAACGCTGTTTTTTAGGTGTTTCGCGAGTAGAGACTCTTCACTGTCTGTCAGGGTTTTGATTTGGGGGAATTCGGCGGCGATGCGGGAAAGGTCGATCGGCACATTTCCTGTTGCGGGACACAAATATAAAAAGAGGCAGAGCCTCCCGATCTGCATTACCAGGCAGAGCCTGGTAACGAGCAGACGAGCAATTTTTTGATTTTGATTGCTCATCTTAGTACAAAAGTATGTGAGCAATATCACATACTTTTGTGCGTTATATCATATTAATGCAAGTTAACAATCTGTTACATTTATTTACATAAAGCAACAAAGAAAAACAAATGAACTCATCTAAACTTGTGATTGACGACCAAGGCCTGCTGAACAACTTCGCAGTCGAGCCTAAGATGTATGTAGACGCGACAGTCAGCACCGGATTTACTAAGTACGCCGAGAAAGTTAACGGACGTTTTGCGATGATTGGCTTTGTTTCCCTGCTGGCGACAGAAATTTTAACCGGACAAAGCTTTCTTACCTTCCTCAAAGATGCTTTAGGCTAGGGCGATCGGTTACATAGATTTAAGATAATCTTCGTTCAATAGCTTATAATAAAAAATGTTTGTAGTCAGGACTGGAGTCTTAATTACAAACTATTTTTTTGTTTAAAATATGTTTGCTATCGCCGCTTGTAGCGAATCAAACTGCAAATATGCTCAAACAACTTTGCTTGCCAAAAACTCTCTCATGTAGCGATTCACTAACTGCGGCTGTTCCTGGTGTACCCAGTGGCTGCAATTGGGAACATACTGAATCTGAAAATCTCGCACGTAATCTGCTGTCCCGTAAGTTAACTCTTTGCCGAGGGCGCTATCATTTTCTCCCCAAATCATCAGCGTCGGAACTTCGAGGACATCCCAATTCTGGCGATCGAGAAATCCGCGAGAAATATTGCGATAATAATTAATAGTAGCAGTCAGAGCACCTGGTTTGGCAGCCGCATCTTTGTAAGCTTGGATATCTGAGGAGGTAAAGGTGCTTTTGTCAACAGCCATGCCTTGCAAAGCGCGATCGATCGCCCGATAGTCGCGCAACCGAATTAACAACTCCGGCAAAACTGGCAACTGAAACAAAAAGACGTACCAACTTTTCAGTAATTGTTGGCGAGTGCGCAACCCTTCAGCAAACTTTGCCGGATGCGGTAGATTCATCACAATTAATTTATCCACCATTTCGGGATAAGCATAGGCAAAATTCCAGGCGATAGCGCCTCCCCAGTCGTGGGCAACTAAGACGCAACTTTCATACCCCAAACCTTGAATAATTCCCTTGACATCTTGCACAAATTCTGTCATCACGTAAGCAGATTTATCCTTGGGTTTGTCGCTATCGTTGTAACCTCTGAGATCCACAGCGACAACTTGATAATCTGATGCAAATTCCGGGATTTGATGACGCCAAGAATACCAAAATTCAGGAAATCCGTGCAGCATCAGCATCAGCGGACCTTTGCCTTGAGTGACACAATGAAGCTTGATGTTATTTGTAGCGATAAATTCGTGTTTCCAAGCAGCTTCTATCACCGACATATCTGATAATTCCTCTAACTATAGAGATATCCTAGCAGTTATACCATTTGAGATTTGAGATTAAAGAATTAAAGAGTTGAAGAATTGGGAATGACCGATGACTCTCAGGCTTTCGTTTTTCCTTTGTCGAACATCCCACCTGTGGTTATTCCCGAAAAGATTGCTATCTCAGTCACAACATTAGTATACTTTTACTTAGAACCAAAAAGCTATCAAGCCAAAAATCATTGATTTTTGAGCTGGCAAGAATCCCAAGTCGCAAGAAGTTGAGGATTTGTGAGGATAAAAGTTGAATGATGCAAAGATGGCTGTACTAGGAATTAAAGGAGTTGATGCCATGTCTGGCGATCTACAAAAAATCATTAACCGCTTGACAGATCGTCTAAAGCGTGATGTATTAATCGAAAAATCCCTATACGACATTCAAGAAGTTGTGCAGAGCGATCGCGCGGTGCTGTATTATTTTTACAGACAGTGGCAAGGTCGAGTGACTTGCGAGATGCTCAGTGCGATCGAACTCTCAATCTTGGGCTCGACGGGGCCAGACGAGTGTTTTAACGATGAATACGCTGCTTTGTATGAAGCCGGCCGAGTTAGAGCAATTGCAGATATTGAGACAGAACCAATTCACCAATGTCACCGAGATTTTCTCCGTAGCCTGAAGGTGCGCGCTAATTTAGTCGTGCCAATTTTAACAAAAAAAGGACTGTGGGGGCTGTTAATTGCTCATCAGTGCAGCGGGCCCCGCACTTGGTTGCGAGCGGACATTGAATTCATGCAGAAACAAGCACAAAATATGGCAATGTCTCCCACAATTCAAGATAGTTAATACAGATAAGACGGCGGTTGAAACCGCGCCTACAAAAAACAAAGTCCGCCTCCGCGGACTGAAGAAGTCACATCGTTTTGCCGAGCAGACTTTCTTAACCCAAACGTATTGCCCGATATTCAACCCGCGGAGGCGGGTTTTGTTTGTATAGGAGCGATTTCAATCGTACGTCCTAATTAGCTACAGCACTCCCTAAAGGATGCAGCAGCAACACCTCTTGCAAATACTTCCCAGTATAAGACCTCGGATTTGCCGCCACCTCCTCCGGCGTTCCCGCCACAATAATCTCGCCACCCTTATCTCCCCCTTCCGGGCCCAAATCGATCGCCCAATCGCAGCACCGAATCACATCCAAATTGTGTTCGATTACCAAAATTGAATTACCCTTATCCACCAACCTTTGTAGCACATTTAGCAAGTGGTGAACATCATAAAACGACAAACCAGTCGTCGGTTCATCAATCAAATAAAGCGTCTTCCCAGTAGCGCGGCGCGACAGTTCCGTTGCTAACTTCACCCGCTGCGCTTCACCCCCAGAAAGCGTCGGTGCTGGCTGTCCCAACTGAATGTAACCCAAACCAACATCCACCAAAGTTTGCAGTCTTATACCAGCCCTGGGAATATTTTTAAACATTTCCAAAGCCTCCTCCACAGTCATGTTCAAAACATCAGAAATCGACTTACCTTTATACTTTACTTGCAGCGTTTCCCGGTTGTAGCGCGCACCTTTACAAACCTCGCACTGCACGTAAACATCCGGCAAAAAATTCATCGAAATTACGTTCACGCCTTGGCCACCGCAAGCTTCGCACCTTCCGCCTTTTACGTTAAAAGAAAACTGCCCCGCTTTGTAACCTCTTGCCTTCGCTTCAACGGTTTCACAAAACAAATCCCGAATCACATCAAAAACTCCCGTGTACGTAGCAGGATTAGAACGCGGAGTGCGACCGATGGGAGATTGATCGATCACAATTACTTTGTCAACTACATCCTGAAGAGAGCGTTCACCCTTTGTTTTGAGGGCTTCCATATCGGGCGGTAACGGAACTTTTTTGGTGAGATAGTGTTGCAGCGACGGGTACAACAATTCATTGATTAAAGTGGATTTTCCCGAACCGGAAACGCCCGTCACACAGACGAGTTTTCCCAGCGGAATTTCCACATCAATATTTTTTAGATTGTTGCGCGTCGCATTTTTGATCGAGAGAGCTTTGCCGTTGCCTTTTCTCCTTTCATTCGGAGTTTCAATTACTCGTTTTCCCGACAAGTAAGCTCCGGTCAAAGATTCCTCTGCCGCTAACAAGTTTTCTAAACTTCCTTGGGAGATGATTTTGCCACCGTGAACGCCGGCACCTGGCCCGATATCGATAATATGGTCGGCCGCTCGCATGGTTTCTTCATCGTGTTCTACTACAATCAAAGTATTGCCTAAATCGCGCAATTTTGTTAAGGTTTGCAGCAGGCGAAAATTGTCTCTTTGATGCAGTCCAATGCTGGGTTCGTCTAAAACATAGAGGACACCTGTTAAACCAGAACCGATTTGAGTGGCGAGCCGAATTCGCTGGGCTTCTCCGCCAGAAAGTGTCATGGCTGCACGGTCTAATGTCAGATAATCTAACCCGACATCAAGCAAAAATTGCAGCCTTGCTTTGATTTCTCTCAGGGCTAAATCGGATATTTGGAATTGTCGATCGCTCAATCCCAAATTATCCATTCTCTCCCGACATTCGCGAATCGAAATGCTCGTCAAATCCACAATTCCGTACTGTCCCAACCGCACCGCCAGCGCCTCTGGTTTCAACCGTTTGCCGTGACAAACATCGCAATGGCGATCGACTCGATACTGTTCCAACTTCTGTTTGATCAAATCAGAACCAGTATCATCGTACTGGCGCTGCAACATGGAAATTACGCCCTTAAAATCTCTCCTAAAATCGTTGCCGTTGCTGTCTCTATTCTTACTTTCTGCTGTTTGTTTGGACTCATTTCCATACAAAATCACCCGCTGATGTTCTGGCCTCAAGCGGAACCAAGGAGTGTCGATCGCAAATCCGCAAGCATCAGCAACGCTGCAAAGTAAAGAGAGATAATAGGAATTGTCTTTGTCTGACCAAGGGGCGATCGCACAATACAGAGGCGCTTTCTCGTCGGGAATGACCAACTCCGGCGCAAAAGTCCGCAAACTCCCCAAACCGTGGCAATTTGGGCACGCACCGTAGGGGGAATTAAACGAAAATAACCGTGGCGAAAGTTCTTCCATTACCGCGCCGTGTTCGGGACAAGCAAAGTTTTCCGAAAATACGATCGGCCCATTGGGTTCGGAATTTTCGTCAGTTGGTAACTCTTCAATTATCGCAATTCCCTCAGAATGCCGCAAACAAGTTGCTAGAGAATCCACTAAACGTTCTTCTAAACCCGGTTTTTTAACTAACCGATCGACAACTATCTCGATATTGTGGATATGATTTTTATCTAATTCGATATTTTCCGAAAGTTCTAAAATTTCTCCGTTAACTTTGACTCGAATAAATCCTTCGGAAGCTAAACTAGAGAGTAATTTGCGGTGAGTGCCTTTTTTTCCGCGCACCACGGGCGCCAGAAGGTGAAAGCGAGTGCCGTCTGGAAGGGCCATCACCCGATCGCACATTTCATCAATTGTCTGCGGTGCAATGCAGCGATCGCAAATCGGACAGTGCGGTTCGCCAGCTCTGCCGTAGAGTAATCTGAGATAATCGTAAATTTCTGTAACAGTGCCGACAGTCGATCGCGGGTTGTGAGAAGTTGACTTTTGGTCGATCGAAATAGCCGGACTCAACCCCTCGATCGCGTCCACATCGGGTTTGTCCAACTGTCCCAAAAACTGGCGCGCGTAGGCGCTGAGAGACTCCACGTAGCGGCGCTGTCCTTCGGCAAAAATTGTATCGAAAGCCAAGGAAGACTTACCAGAACCGGAGACACCAGTAAACACGATCAGGCGATCGCGCGGCAGTTCCAAATCGATATTCTTCAGGTTGTGCTGTCTCGCACCGCGAATCCGAATCGTATTTTGGCTGTTGGAGTTAGAAGTCGTCACCTGATGCCCATTGTGGGATGCACTTGGCTGGCTGTGTGAGGTTTCGGCGCGTTGGGACATGAGAGTAGTGCAAAACAGTGCTTAACCATCTTAGCGCTGCCTTTGGAATAGATAGCATCCAAACTCAAGAATATCAAAGAATCTTAAACAGTTGACAGTTGACAGTTGACAGTTGAGGGTTCGGTTGACAGTTGACAGTTGACAGTTGACAGTTGATACAAGTTTACTTCTCCTCAATTAAGATTAACCTTAAAGAATAGTAAAGATAGGTTTCCGTCGGCCCGTCGGGCAAAACCTTCAAACTTTGATGCTTCAAATCCACTTCAATTCCCAGCATGGTTTGATCGACATTTTTCGGATAAAATCTAGTCTCATCCTTTAATTGCTGAGGCTTAGTGTCATGCCTATTCCCAAACTTAGTAAAACGATCATCAAGAATAACAGTTCTGAGCGATCGCTCAACCGAGCCGAAGATTACTATCTCGGTGGCGATGTGACTAACGCAGTCCTCCGTGGCAATATGGTGCAAGCAACAGTATACGGTTCTCAATATGAACCCTACCGTATTACCCTACCCTTTACTCATGCCGGATTAACATCTGGAGTCTTCTGCACTTGTCCTTACGATGGCGATGGATGGTGCAAACACATTATCGCTACGCTGTTTTTGTGTCTGCGAGAACCAGAAAGCGTTGAACAGGGCGAGACGCTGGAAGACTTACTTTCTCGCCTCAACGACGCCCAAATCTATGAGTTAGTAGAGCATTTAGTGGACAACGAACCGTCACTGATAAATGCGATCGAACTATACGTCAACTCAAACGCTGTGTCTGCGCCGACAAACCAACTGACGAAAATACATCGCCAAAGTGCGATCGATCCTGCTCCTTTTCGGCGACAAGTACGAGAAATTTTCCGAAAAGCTGAGGATTATTCCGAGTATGAATATGATGAAGAAGACCCAATTACAGAAGAAATTTTAGAACTAATTCAGCAAGCCCAGGAATTCAGCGAACATGGAGAAGGCCAAAACGCCTTAGTAATTTTAGAAGCCATTACCGCAGGCTGCGTTGATGATTGGGATGACGTAGAAGAATATGGTTTTGAAAGTTATGAAATCACTAATGCTTTGGATGAAGCTTGGACAGCAGCCATTTTGACCGCTGAACTAACTGCAGAAGAAAAAATAGATTTCCAGGTGATGTTAGAAGGTTGGAACGATGAATGGGATTGTGATTTCAGCATGAGTTTGGAAGCTTTACGCCAAGGTTGGGACTATCCGCCACTCCAGCAGATATTGGAAGGAAACCTTACTGGATCGGGAATCTGGGCTGACAATGCACCAGATTATGCTCGTGAATTAACCTTGACTCGCTTACAAATTCTCGATCGCCAGAATCGCGACCAAGAATACTTATACCTAGCCAAAGCAGAAGGCTGTATTCAACAATATCTGACCATGTTAGCTCGCTTGGGGAGAATAGAAGAAGCTGTGAAAGCTGCGGAAACCGAGATGACATCAGTCGAAGAGGCTTTTGCTCTAGTTCAAATTTTACAAGAAGACGGATACTCAGAAGAAGCTCTAAAAATTTGTCAAGCTGGGTTAGATTTACCCGGCAATTCTACCTACAAACTGGCAGTTTGCATGAGTGAATTAGCCGATGAATTGGGAGAAAAAAAATCTGCATTTAATGCCAAGATAAAAATCTTTCAAATTCAACCTTCCTTGAGTGATTATCTTTCATTGCTGGAGTTATCAGGAGATAATTTGTCACTTTTGAAATCAGATTTATTGGAAATTGTAAGAACCACTCAAAAGTACACTTCTACCGAAGCAAAGGTCGATATTTTTCTGCATGAAAAAATGATTGAAGAGGCGATCGCCCTTGTTGACACATCCTACGAGTCAGAACTGGTTCACCGAGTCATGACGGCGGCAATTTCCCATAGCCCCGATTGGGTAATCGTCAATGCTTGTGATCGCGCTGAATCAATTCTAAATGCAATGAAATCAGCCCAGTACGATAGTGCGATTAAGTGGCTAGAAAAAGCCCGTGCTGCTTATATACAAGCTGGGCTAAATGTTGATTGGTCTGCTTATCGCGCTCAACTGATGGAAGTACACGGTCGGAAACGGAAATTCATGGGCTTGTTCAAAAACTCATATTTAAATTGAGTCTTAAGTTGACCGTAAATCGGAACAAATAAAAGCATCCCAATTAGATCAATTCTGGCTACGCCGAGATGATATAATTTCAAGTGTTGTAGGGGCGGGTTCGCCCTGATATTTGCAAATATCGACACATTAGACCTCTTGCAAAATAATTTTATGATATAATAGACCTCTTGCAAAAAAAATCTATGCTATAATATAAATTTTTCAATTTAATCCCCCTAGAGCTAACTCATAATTATAAATTGCTGATAACAAATTACAACGCAGACCATAACGGC
>NZ_JAUBVR010000091.1:0-19535 GCF_036705955.1 Microcoleus sp. A6-C6
CTATCCTTTCTCTTCGCTGTGCTTATCTCAACGGTCAACTTTCAATTTGATGTATTTGCCAAAGTGAGATGCACCCCATCTTGACTGTGTTCTTCATCATAGATTGTTAATTGAGAACGATCGCGGAAAACAGTTGATGCCAAACGAAAATTTAATTGATGTTTGCGAATATTTTGCTTTTCTTTGGCTGGATTCCAATCAAAATTATAATCCAAAGCAATTTATCATGTTAAATCGAGGTACTATCAAATTATAACACAAGTTATAAGCTAGGGTTTTTCACCCCGCGTGCGTCCAGGAATAATTCTTCTATTTCAAATCTTCCAGCTTAATCCGAGGATCGATCGCCTTCAGCAACAAATCCGCCAACAAATTACCAACAATCAACATGGTAGCGCCCATCATCAAACTTGCCATGACTAAGTACAAATCTTGATTTGTCACGGCTTCCAAAGTCAGCTTTCCCAAACCAGGCCAATTAAAGAAAAATTCAGCAATAAACGCACCGCTCAACAAACTAGCAAACTCAAAACCCAATAGCGTAATCAACGGATTAATCGCATTCCGCAGAGCGTGAACGTAAATTACTCGATTGTCGGGTAAACCTTTTGCCTTGGCGGTGCGGATGTAATCTTGACGCAGCACGTCCAATAATTGTCCGCGCATCAATCTTTGCAAGCCTGCAAAACCAGTAACGCTGAGGGCGACTGTTGGCAAGATTAAGTGCCAGCAGTAATCGAGGATTTGACCCCACCAAGGTAAGTCTGCATGGTCGATGCTGGTCATTCCTCCGACGGGGAAAAGAGGGGAAGTATTTTGAGCAAAAAATAGCAGCAGCAAGGCTGTGATAAAGCTGGGAAATCCCTGTGCGGTGTAGCTGACTACTTGCAAAACTCGATCGACAGTTTTATTCTGATTAACGGCCGCGACAATTCCCAAAGGAAGCGCGATCGCCCAAGTTACAATCAAAGAGGCTCCTGCCATCAACAACGTCGCCGGCACCCGTTCCCACAGCAGCGACGCTACCGATCGCTGATACACAAAACTCGTGCCAAAATTTCCCCGCGTCACAATTTGTTGCAACCACAGCCCGTACTGCACAATCGCTGGTTTATCTAAGCCGAACTGCTGTTCGAGTTGCTTGAGTGTCTCAGGCGAAATCTTGGGATTTTGGCTCAAGGTATCTAAGTAATTTCCCGGTGCAAGCTCGATAATTGCAAAACAAAGAGCCGATGCTAAAAATAGGGTTAAAAGTGCTTGCAACAGTCGCTTGACAACATAGGTAAATGTCTCGCCACCAAACAGAGAATTTAACATTCGCCAATTTCGATTAGATTTAATAGAAGTCATACTCTTTTAGATTTTAGATTTTAGATTTGTGCATGATATTAATGCCGATTGCATCGGAATGATTTAACCACAGAGAACGCAGAGATCGCAGAGAAAGAGAAGAGATAGATGAATAATTCCGATGCAAAGGTCAAGGATATTATTTGTCAGTAGTTTTTATTCAGCAGTCAACAGTTAACAGTCAACAGTCAACAAATATCAAAACCGAGTATCATACCCCCTTTATTCTTTAAGTCGGCGTAGGCCGACTTTGTTTGTATAGACGCGGTTTCAACCGCCGAGTGATCAAGGGGATATTTAACCCGGATTTGGTATAACTAATACTCCACTAGCGTGACGATCGGCACATCCGGCAATTTCTGCCTGCCGCCCAAAGCCTGCAATTCGATCACAAAAGCAAAACCGACAAGCTCGCAGCCCGCTTGCTGCAACAACTGAGCCGTCGCCGCCGCTGTTCCGCCAGTGGCGATTAAATCGTCCACAATCAGCACCCGGCTGCCGGTTGTCATCGCATCTTTGTGCATCTCCAGTCGATCGACACCATACTCCAACTCGTACTCAGCAGAATAAACTTCTCCAGGCAGTTTCCCCGGCTTGCGGACAGGAATAAAGCCTGCTCCCATTTTATAAGCCAAAGGCGCGCCAAAGATGAAGCCGCGGGATTCCATGCCCACCACATAGTCAGCAGACATTGCAGAGCATTTTTCAGCTAAACTGTCAATGGTATACCTCAGCCCTTGGGGGTTGCGGAGCAAGGTTGTAATGTCTCGAAACATAATTCCCGGTTTGGGGAAATCAGGAATGTCGCGAATCAGAGATTTGAGATCCATAAAGCTTGCAGATCGGAGTTGAGGGTAATCAGGCATCAAAAATGGTACAATGATAACCTCAAATTTTTCAATTTAAAACTAAAATTCAAACTAAGAGCTTCTTAAATTTTTATTCTTTAATTGCTTAATGCTTTACGTACTATGTAAACAAATGTCATAATTCCTTAACAACAGGGTTGAATATCACCATTTGTCAACCTATGATCTAAAGTCAAAAATATAATATCTAAAATCCAATGATCAAGTTGGCAGCACGAGTGGGCGAGGTTCCTCCTTCCATAACCTTGGCGATCGCAGCTAAGGCTAAAGCCATGAGGGCAGAAGGGATTGATGTCTGTAGTTTGAGTACGGGAGAACCCGACTTTGATACCCCCGAACACATTAAAGCGGCGGCAAAGCAAGCTTTGGATGCGGGGAAGACTAAGTATGGCCCTGTGGCTGGGGAACCGCTGTTAAAGGCTGCGATCGCCCGCAAACTCCGCGACGACAACAATCTTAACTATCAACCGGAAAATATCATTGTCACCAACGGCGGCAAGCATTCGCTTTACAATCTGATGATGGCTCTGATCGAGCCTGGAGATGAAGTAATTATTCCGGCTCCCTACTGGGTGAGCTACCCAGAAATGGTCAAACTCGCCAGCGGTAAGCCCGTAATTGTACGGACAGATGCTTCTACAGGATATAAAATTACACCGGATCAACTGAATCGAGCGATTACTCCCAAAACCAAGTTATTTGTGCTGAATTCGCCTTCTAACCCGACGGGAATGGTTTACACTCCAGCGGAAATCAAAGCGCTGGCCGAGGTGATAGTCGATCGAGATATTTTAGTCGTTTCGGACGAGATTTACGAAAAAATCATATATGACGGCGCGCAACACGTCAGCATCGGTTCCCTGGGTAAGGAAATCTTTGATCGCACCCTGATCAGCAGCGGTTTTGCCAAAGGTTATTCCATGACAGGCTGGCGCATTGGCTATTTAGCCGGGCCGCTCGAAATAATTAAAGCCACCAGCACCATTCAAGGTCACAGTACCTCAAACGTGTGTACTTTTGCACAGTACGGCGCGATCGCAGCTTTGGAAAGCAGCCAAGAGTCTGTCGAAACCATGCGACTAGCTTTTGCCGATCGGCGTGAAGTAATATTTGAATTACTCGATGCTATCCCCGGCATTAGCTGCATCAAACCAGACGGCGCTTTCTATATGTTTGTCAACATCAGCAAAACAGGAATGAATTCTCTGGAATTTTCCGATGCTTTCTTAGAACAGCAGCAAGTAGCAGTCATTCCCGGCATTGCTTTTGGCGCAGACGACCACATTCGCTTGTCTTACGCCACCGATTTAGGCACAATTAAAAAAGCCGTAGAAAGGCTCGATAAATTTGTCCGCAGCATCTAAAAATTAGTCATTAGTCATTGGTCATTGGGCGAAGCGAAGCGGAGGGATTGGGCGAAGCGAAGCGGAGGGATTGGGCGAAGCGAAGCGGAGGGATTGGGCATTGATCATTGGTAGCAACTCGCTAATGACTAATGACTGCTGACTAATGACTAATGACTAATGACTGCTGACTAAAGCTGTTTCGTCATAATTTCCTTCAGCAAATCCAGCCCCTTCTTAACTCGCCGAGAAACAGTCACCGCGCTGATACCCAAGCGTTCGGCTGTTTCTTTCTGCGTCAAATCGTAGAGAAAAACAAACTCCAATATCTCGCGAGTCCGTTTTTCCAACATCGCCAAAGCTTGCTGTACCCGAATTTGATCCTCTTGCGCCAACTGAAAACTCCGATACTTGCTATCGGGCACCAATTCTCCCAGACAAGTCGCCCCCTCATCTTCATCTTGCACCGGCGCGTCCAAACTCAAAGGCGATCGGTTGAGGTGGGCCAACTTAATTTCTCGCCATTCTTCAACAGAAACCTCAAGCACTGCTGCTACTTCTGCATCCGTAGGTTTGCGGTTGAACTGCACCTGCAAATCCTTGATTGCTGCGACAGACTTACGTTCCAGGGCCAGCCAGTGGCGCGGAACTCGCACCGAAGGGCTTTTGTCTCGCAAGTAGTGTTGAATTTCGCCCCGAATGTAGGGAATTGCAAAGGAACTAAAAGCGTGTCCCCTCGACAGCTCGAATCGCTCGATCGCCCTAATCAACCCAATACACCCAACTTGCTGCAAATCGTCGTAGCTTTCACCGCACTGGTTCATCCAGTGGTAAACTTCTTTTCTCACCAGTCCAATATTCAGTTGAACTAACTGATTGCGGACTTCATTCGAGCCAGAATCTTGGTACTCGCGCAACAATTGCAAATTTTCGCTTTTTAGCTCGTTGGGGATTGTGGTAGACATGGTGGCATAAGGGTTGGTAGAGCAGAGGACTGATGTTGCTTTATATCTAGTTTCCAATCTAGTCTAAAAAAATATATCTTGATGTGGTGTAATCCTAGCATTGAATAGCCGTGATCGCGGACACAGCAGTTGAATCTTTTTACTGCTAAGCGATTTGGCGAATTCATCCAAAAATATTTAGCAAAATCATTAAATTTACGGACATTCTTTTTTGACACCACATTATAATCTAAAATCTGTTTAAACGCAATACTCTTATTAATTAAAAATCTTATAACTCATAACGCCTTAAATCATAAATTTAGTCATTAGTCAACAGTCTTAAGTTATCTTGCCAAAGACTGTTGGCTAATGAAGGGCGAGCAGTAGCTTTAGGGCAAAAAACTGCTCAAGTTCGTTGGCGAAGCCCTCGCAGAGGATCGATCCAGAAAGCCAATTTTACGACACAGAAGGCTCAATGCGAGCGTAAAACAAACCGCGAATTTTCACATCCAAAGCAGGTCTAGCTCCCAAATCAGTATCAGAAGTCTGTCTGCTTTCAAAAATCCCGCCTATTTCGCCAGTGGCGCTGTTGACTTTAGCAACTTGCAAAGAAATTTTGCCCGCCTTGGTGCTGGTGTCAGCCAGCTTCACATTAGAGCGTTTGAGTTTGGAATTGTCTGTAGCCGGAAGCGCTACAGCATGGTCGTAGCCCGTGGCTACCCCGCGAGCTTTAGGGTCTAAAAAGCTAGCGCTGCGGTAAGAAGGAACGTTAAATTCTCCTCGCAAATCGGTGGAAGTATTGATAGCAACCACTCCAGGCTCGGAACTGGCTACCAGCTCTTTAATAGTGAACAAGAAAGGTACTTGCTCTCCGCCCGGTAACAGAATCGTAATTGCTTGAAAGTCCAAGCCATCCTCTTCTGTAAAAGTCAGAGTCCCATCATTACCAACCTCAAGCTTACCTTGAACTTGGTCAATGCTCGACGTGAACCGAGTCAGCACTTTACCAGGCACAAATTCTGCCTCTTGGCGTTTGTTTGCTGGTTCTTCCTTCACAAAATAAGTTGTGGGCTGCAAACACATACCAGTCAGTTTATAGGTTGCGCCCGCTTCAATAGGGATCGAGCCACGAGAAGTTTCTGCCAAACTAGGGCAGTTATTTGCCAATCCAGTACCTCTGATCTGGTCGTAGGTGAGTAACTCGGTAGTCGCCACCGTTGTATCAGGAGCCGAAGAACAAGCAACCAGTGCACTCATGCAAAATGCTAAAAGTGCAACAATTAAAGCACGATATTTCATTGCCAACATCAATCTCCAACATCGGATTATATTAAGAAAAAGCCCTAATTCGAGCAAAATATAATTGCCCGCCGGCGGGCTAGGCCAGCGCCATAGCAGCATTTAGATCCAGATCGCTCGCTTCACCGACACCGGCTTTTACTCAAAAAATTGAGCTAGTGCAGTGAAAATAAGCAAGAACTGATGATTTCTCAAAATGTTCGGATCGCAGCCCAATACACATGGTACGACGGGTTGTGCTCTTTTCCTGACTTGGACTGCAAATTAATATTGCTTAAGTCAACCCACTTAAGTTACGTTGCTTATTGGCCCCGAATGCCGATCGCCACTAGCTCGATTAGCTGACACCAGCGGCCCGGCACAAAGGCCTTGTAGATTTCAAAGGAAGCAGCGGTATGGACAACGGCAAAAATTTAGAGTCAGAAAAGTTGCAGTCTCAACTGCAATCGCTGACTGAGGCGATTCGGACTTTAGCCGAAAGTTGTCAGGGAGACAGTGTGCTGCTTTTGACCCTGCTGCGGGCGCTGGAAGCTTCGCACCAGGAAATTCGGGACGGTTTGTTCCAAGCATCTTTTCCCGACAACCGCCAAGCAGTTTACAAACTGCTCAGGAATATTGAAGCCCATGGCGGCTGGCCTTACATCCAGCGTATGAAACTTCGATCGCTCTTGGGGTACGCCCAACAATTATCTCCCCTAGAAGATGATCCGGCCAAGTCTGAGCATGACTCGGCCGGGACTGAGCAAGACCTTAAATAGTTATGAGTTGTGAGTTGTGAGTGGCTGAGTGCGTGAGTTTTCAGTTGCGAGTTTAAATCACTCGCAACTGGCACCTGGTAACAAAAGCGAATCACACCTAGAACCCGAAAGGTGTAGGAGGTACAGGTATCGGACTCGGCAGCATCGCAGGAAATACCGGCATCTGGCCGGGCATCGGCAAGAGTCCGGGAGTAGGCGTCTGGGCGATCGAACTAATTGACACCATTGAATCAGGCGCGGTAACAGTCGGCGCAGTCGGAATCCTCGAAGCCGTCGGAGTTGGAGTCGTAGTCGTCGGAGTTGGAGTCGTCGGAGTCGGAGTTGGAGTCGTCGGAGTCGGAGTTGGAGTCGTCGGAGTCGGAGTCGTCGGAGTCGGAGTTGGAGTCGTCGGAGTCGGAGTTGGAGTCGTAGTCGTCGGAGTTGGAGTCGTAGTCGTCGGAGTCGGAGTCGTAGTCGTCGGAGTCGGAGTCGTAGTCGTCGGAGTTGGAGTCGTAGTCGTCGGAGTCGGAGTCGTTTCCGTTCCCGTAGTAGTCGTAATAGTTGTCGTAGTAGTTGTCGTTGTCGTCGGCCTGGGGGCAAACGTCCCACTCACACTGATAAAATCAGTAGCATCGATCAGCGCCGACGGAGTGTTGACCAAAATTGCTAACAGCTTGCCGTCGATCGTAATTACCGTATCTCTGAGATTAGCGCCGTTACCTTGGCTGACTTGCAGTTGACTGAAAGATAAAGTGCTCGGCAGTCCAAAGAAATCCTCAGCCTCATTGTAATCAGTAATTAAAACCAAACTTCCCGGGCCCGCTCCCAATCCAAAGACATCGCTGCCGCTACCGCCAGTCAGAGTATCCGAACCCTCACCTCCAACCAGAGAATCATTACCCTCAGCCCCAAATAAATTATCATTACCGAAACTGCCCAAAATTGTATCGTCGCCCAGACCTCCGACCAAGGAATCATCGGCAAAACCGCCGTCGAGAACATCATTACCTTTGCCCCCAAACAGGAAGTCATTACCTTCATCTCCCATCAGACAGTCGTCGCCTTGATCGCCACGAATGGTATCCAAACCGCTGCCACCAGAAAGTGTATCGTCAGCCTTGCCGCCGAATAGTTGATCGTTGCCGGATTCTCCCAACAGCGAATCGGCGTCAGCATTACCGTACAAAGTGTCGTCGCCGTCGCTGCCGGCCAAATAGTCGTTGCCGTCACCCCCAAACAGTTGATCTCCGCCGCTACCGCCGTTGAGAGAATCGTTCCCGATATCTCCGTAGAGATAGTCGTTATCACCATTCCCAAACACCGAATCGTCTCCGTCACCCCCCACCAGGCTGTCATTGCCAGTACCGCCGGCAATCACATCAAAGCCCGCGTTGCCGCGAATCACGTCGTCGCCGGCATCTCCGAATAAGGTGTCTAACCCATCGTTGCCTTCGATGATGTCGTTGCCTAAACCGCCGAAAATTGAGTCGTCGCCGTTTCCGCCTAAAGCAAAATCGCGGCCTTGGTTGCCAATGAGTTCGTCATTTCCTTCGCCCCCAAACAGCGAATCTGCTCCGTCGCCTCCGAGCAGTTGGTCGTTGCCCGCGTCCCCCTCTAGGGTGTCATCTCCACTGGCGCCCAGGAGCGTGTCATCGCCATCTAAAGCGCGAATTCGATCGCCCTGCGGAGTTCCTAAAATAAAGTCGTTGCTGTCTGTGCCAATCAGGTTTGCCATAGGGAATACACCGCTCCTCAATAAAAGAATTCTTTAAATTAGGTTAATAGCCTTGGTAGCAGGGCATTACTGCTTGCCTACGTTAGCATAGTTGAGATTTTGGCAATAGTCGCGAAGCAGCGGGGGAGATTGGTGCGAGTGTCTTGATGGGCGATCAATCAATAGGTTTGTAGTGCGGAATGCGAGTCCGCATCAATTTCAGCGGCCTAAAGTCCGCGCTACGAACCTATTTTATTAAATGACGAATGGCTTCTAATTTTGTTCGCTAACAGGTAAAAATATCGCAAATTCAGTGCCACTTCCCCGATCGGAATTCACCTCAATTGTGCCGCCGTGGGTTTCGACTACAATCTGGCGGGCGATCGCCAATCCCAACCCAGTGCCTTTACCCACAGCTTTTGTAGTAAATAAATGGTCAAATATCTTTTGTTTTAGCTCTTCACTCATTCCCTTACCATTATCGGAAATGGTAATTTTCACGAAATTATCAGCCGTTGAAGTGGTAACAGTAATTCGGTTGAGATTGGCTTTAATTGACTGAAAACTTCGTCCAACATTCGACTCATCCAATGCGTCAATGGCATTAGCCAAGATATTCATAAACACCTGATTTAGTTGTCCCGGAAAACACTCGACTTGAGGTAAATTGCCATAATTAGCAATCACTTCAATGGCGGGACGTTGATCATTGGCTTTCAGACGATGTTTGAGAATCAAAATCGTGCTATCAATGCCTTCATGAATGTTAAAAAGAACTTTATGATCGCGATCTGCACGAGAAAATGTTCGGAGTGAAGTGCTGATCTTACTTAACCTGTCGCACGCGATAGACATGGCATCAATGACTTTTGGGAAGTCTTCCAAGCTATAATCCAAGTCAATTTCTTCGGCATGAGCGATAATTTTCTCAGTTGGCTCTGTTAGCGTTTCTTGATATAGTTCTAAGTGTTCAAGAATGTCATTAAAGGTGGGTTTGGCTTGGTGGAGACTAGCAGAAATAAAACCCAAAGGATTATTCATTTCGTGAGCTACCCCAGCCACAAGATTACCCAGTGCGGACATTTTTTCACTTTGGACTATTTGTAATTGAGCGTTTTGTAACTCGGTTAATGCTTCTGCTAAATCTTGCGTCTTTTGCTGCACAGCAAGTTCTGCTCGCTTGCGATCGCTAATATCAATTACCACTCCATCCCATAATATTGCACCATCTGCTTGACCCGCTGGCCTAGCAACACAGCAAACCCATTTTACGATTCCTGAAGGTACAATAATACGCCATTCTTGCTCAAATGGTGTTAGATTTTGGCCAGAGGCGATCATTGCTTGTGTAATAGTTAGGTCATCATCAGGATGATGCATAGTGTTAAGGCTATGTACACCTGCCATCACTAACTCTGGTGCTAACTCATATAAGTCGAAACAGCCAGAGCTGACATAAGGTGTTGAAATTGAACCGTCAGCCCCCAGACGTAATTGGTACACCGTACCAGGAATATTATTTGCCAAATTTTGGAAACGGATTTCACTCGCCTGCAATTTTGCTAGAGATTGCTCTAGCTGTTGTGCATATTTTTGAGAATTTTCATAGAGTCGCGCATTTTCTAGAGAAATTGCAGCTTGAGTGCAAAGTAAATTCAGCAGTTCGACGCGATCGCTCGTAAACGCTCCCTTGGCTAAATTATTTTCTAGATATAAAATGCCCAATAATTTACCTTGATGCAAAATCGGGTTGCACAAGATGCTCTGAGGCTGTTGACGCACAATATACGGGTCATTCGCTAAAATCGGATCTGCTGTTGCATCAATCAACACAACAGCTTGATTACTGTGCTTGACTTTGTAAATCAGCTTGTGGGGGATGTCTTGACTTTCTTCAACCCGAAGGTTCTGCAACACAACTGGCTGTGTTGCCTGGGTAATTGAGCCTTTAATTAGCAAGTGACTGTCTCGCAACAGCATTAATACACATTTATCAGCCCCAGCATTTTCAATGACGATTCTCAGTAACGATGCAAGCAGTTTTTCGAGTTCGATTTCGCTTGAGAGAGTTTGAGAAGCTTTGAAAATCGCTTTTAAATCTAGAATATCTGAGACACTGCTGCTAGAAGTGGCAGAAGTGGTAGATGTCACAGTTCCCAAAGTGAAGATAGTTTCGTGAGTAGAAAGAAGCGAACGGCTTTGCTGTAATATTGGCGCAAGCAATTGGGGATAGCGGTATTCTAAGTCGGCGACTTTGGCTTTTGCTCCCCAACGGGCATAGCAGTAGTAAGCTTCTTGCATATAGCTGGCGGCGACTTTCTCTTTACCCCAATCGAGAAAGAATTTAGCTGCAAGTTCATTTGCTAAGGCTTCTTCTTGAATGAAACCGTTGGCTTTAGCGCCCGCAATGGCCCGCTCATAGCGATCAATTGCCTCCGAGATATTGCCCAAAACTCGACATCTTTCTGCTGCCAAGAGAGCCACCTTGTGCTGGTGATTCATAGGGGCATTCTCTGCCCAGGTTGATAAGTTAGCGTGATGCTGTTCCGCTAAAGCAAGTAGTTGTAACTGCTCATCCTCAGACTTACCTGCTACCAACGCTAAATAGGTTAGCCCCCCATAGAAATGCGCGGCGGGAATATGCAGCATTCCGACAATACTACCTAAATATCGGTTAACTTCATTGAGATATTCAAGGGCGCGGTTATAATCACCAAACAAATAAGCCAAGATCAGCTTGTAGGTGTAAGCAATGCCAAAGCCTGTTAGTTGCTGATTTTGAAGGTACTGGGGAAATATTTTCGTCTCGTCATAAGCATCTCCAATCAACAGAGTTGGTTGATGGTTTTTTTCAAGCAAGCGCCCAAATAACTCTTGGTTCATTTTTAAGTAGGTTAGGGCATTATCCTGCTTTAGTGAAGCAATGACCGAACAAAACTGAGCGATTTCTGATTGAAGGGTAGACAATTCTTTTCCAGCATAGAAACAAGCATAAAAATAGTGGGCCATACAATAGCCTAAATACAAAAAGTCACCGATTTCTATTCCTACTAAATATCCCTGCTTGAGCAAAGCAGCCATAGAAGTCATAGATTCTTTTTGATGCTGGACACAGGCAGAAAAATGAAGGATTGTCAGACACTTATACGCTTTTGTATTGAGCCGATCGATTAAAGTTAAAGCCATTTTCCCCAAGTGATAGCCCCGCTCGACTTGACCCAAGCCCGTCGCTAAGACCAAGCCATAGGTAGCATAGCCAACACTCGAAACAGGTGCATTGCCAGACTGGAGCGACAGGCTCACAATGTTCGCACAAACAAAGGGCAGAAATGCGGGTTTAGCTACAAATACCATTGGCATGATCGTTCCCAGCAGTTCCATAGCAGCAATTGTCGTCGGGTCAGTCATTACAGGCAAGTTGACCAAATCCTCAATGACTTTCCCCTCTAGCTCGACTTCCACATTTTGTATGGTTTGTTGGGTTAGGCTTGGTGTGATGTCTGAGGGAAATTCTATCCCCAATTGAGTGACGGCTTGAGCAGCAATGGCGATCGCATCCGCCAATTGATTCTGAGCTGTCAACACCCTGATTTGCACCATATAAACAGGCACTTTATCCAACACCGTCTGAGCCTTATCCAAAACCTGTTGAACTTGGGCGATCGCTTCCTCAAAATCAGCCTTTAAACAGGCCACATCTGCGGCGATCTCATGGAGTTTTAAGCTCAACTCATACTGAGTTTCCCAACTATTTTCCTCTAGTAATTCCAGTCCCACCGTCACCAAGTCTCTCGCCACGCCATAAGCGGTTGCCTTTTTCGCTTTTTCGATCGCAGCTAGATTTAGTCGAATCAAAGACTCACGTTCGGCTTGATGACTTAGCAACCCACGACTTAGATTTAGATGACTGACAATATCAAATAACTTCTCCTCTCGCTCTGCTTTTGACAAACGAGTTTGGAGTAACTGACCCATTTTGAGGTGAGTGGCCTGTTTTTGGTCTTCAGGAATTAGCGAGTAGGCGGCCTGTTGCACGCGGTCATGGAAAAAGCGATAGTGAATTTGCTCAGAAATCTCTTCACTCAGGGATCGATGCTCCTGGAGTTGGTTATCATCCACATAAAACTTATAGATTTTACCCTCCGGCACAATCAGCCCCTCTTTGAGCGCAGACCACAAAGTCAAGGCTACTTGAATTTCGTCTTGTTCTGAAACAATCGTCAAAGTCTTGAGGTCAAATTTTGCCCCAATACAAGCGGCAAATTTAAGCTGTTCTTGGGTGGCAACTGGCAGTTTTCGTAACTGCAAAGCCATGAATTCCACCACATCATCGGTTAAGGCTGCATCCTGTACCTGCACTAGGTCGCATTGCCAGTGACCAACCTCCCGGTCAAAAGTAATCAGACTATCTTGATGTAATGCCTTCAGAAATTGGGTCGCAAAGAACGGATTGCCCTGGGTCTTTTGCATGACCAGGTTGGTTAAGGGCTGCACAGCGCTTTGTGAGGCTTGAAAAGCATCAGCAATTAGGTGATTGAGGCTATCAGCACTCAAGGGACTGAGGGTGAGAGTTTCAATGGTAACATCGGCATTTTCTAGGGTCTTAACTGTCATCAAAAAGGGATGACCGGGAAATACTTCATTATCTCGATAGGCTCCTAAGACTAAGAGACATTGAGAGTGAGATTGGGCTTCCGACAACAAACTTTGCATGAGGTCTAAGGAGGCGGAGTCAGCCCATTGCAGGTCATCGATAAAGATGACTAGGGGATGTTCTACCTTCGCAAAAACCTGAATAAAGTTTTGGAACAGGAGGTTAAAGCGATTTTGGGCTGCCTCACCGGAAAGTTCTGGAGTGGGAGGTTGTGACCCAATAATCCGTTCGAGTTCAGGAATTAAATCGATGAGGACTTGACCGCTATCTCCTAGTGCTTTGAGCAGCTTTTCTTTCCAGGTTTGTAACTGCCGATCGGATTCTGAGAGTAGTTGATTCATCAAATCTCGCAGTGCTTGGACAAAGGCTGACAGGGGAATGTTGCGGTTGAATTGGTCGAATTTGCCTTTGATGAAGTAGCCTTTTTGCTGGGTAATGGGTTTGTGGACTTCATTGACTACGGCGGTTTTACCAATCCCAGAGAATCCCGCCACTAGCATGAGTTCTGAACTGCCTTGGGAAACGCGATCGAAGGCTTTAAGTAATGCTTGAACCTCAGTTTCTCGACCGTAGAGTTTCTCAGGAATGAGGAAGCGATCGCATACATCCCTCTGTGCAATCTTAAAACTCTGAATTTCACCAGAAACTTGTAGCTGAGTTAAACAATTTTCTAGATCGTATTTCAACCCTAATGCACTTTGATATCGCTCTTCGGCATTTTTTGCCATCAATTTACTGACAATTTCTGAGAGGACAGATGGAATTTTTGGGTTGATTTCATGGACTAATGGTGCTAGTCTTGCAATATGACAATGTACTAACTCCATCGGATCGTTTGACTGAAAGGGTAATTGACCCGTCAGTAATTCGTAGAAAGTTACACCCAAAGAATAAAAGTCAGTCCGATAATCAATCCCCCGATTCATTCTCCCGGTTTGTTCGGGAGAAATATAAGCAATTGTCCCTTCTAATATATTAGGATTTATCAAATTTTCTGTTTCTCGCGGTAACAAGGAGGCGATACTAAAGTCAATTAATTTGACTTGTTTGTTGTCAGAATTAATTAAGATATTACTGGGTTTAATATCTTTATGAATAATCCGCTCGCGATACAATATATCTAAAATATTGCACAGTGCGATCGCTATTTCTAAAAACTCTCTCAAAGAGAGTGCATTTTTCCTTTTTACTCCCCATTCGTGAAGAGAAATACCCCGAAAGTCTTCCATGACTAAGGCATAGCCATTTCGATAGGGTTCTAGGCTATAGGTTTGGATGATTCCGGGTTGACAAAGGTTTTTAGCAATGGTATACTGGCTGCGAAACTGCACGAGTTCGCTGAATATGGGGTATTCATTTTTCAACAGTTTAATCACGACAGGTAATCGATCGCTGGTACGGATAGCTCGATATACTAAGGTGCGACTTCCTGAATAAACTGTTTCGAGAATTTGATAGTTGAGAATTTGATAGTTGAGATGGCGTTGGCTATTTTGGGGGAAGTAATTCATAGCAGTTTTCCTTGGATGATAAATGGGTGAGTGGTTGTTACATGAGTCGGAATGCTGTCTGTCAATTAACTGTTTTGTTCAGATTTAGTTGGCAAGGTGATGATAAATTCAGTTCCTTCTCCTAGTATAGAGCTGAGCTGAAGGGAACCGCCATGTTTTTCGACGACAATTTGCCGTGCGATCGCTAATCCCAATCCCGTCCCTTTGCCCACAGCTTTTGTGGTGAATAAATGGTCAAATATTTTGCCTTTAACTTCCTCCGTCATGCCCTTTCCATTATCAACAATGGCAATTTTTACTAAATTATTTTCCCTGGAAGTTGTAATAGTAATGCAGTTAGGATTGGCTTTAATTTGAGCAAAAACCCGACCGATATTTGCTTCTTCCAGTGCATCGATCGCATTAGCCAGAATATTCATAAACACCTGATTTAATTGTCCGGGGAAGCATTCGATCGCCGGAATATTCCCGTAGTTGGTGACAACTTCAATCGCGGGACGAGTATCATTAGCCTTGAGGCGATGGCGTAAAATCAAGATGGTGCTATCAATCCCTTCATGCAGGTTGAATAACTGCTTTTGGTCGTTATCGGCACGGGAGAAAGTGCGGAGACTCTTGCTGATGCTGGTGATGCGATCGCCCCCATCTTTCATCGCTCTGATTAACTTGGGTAAATCAGAGCGTAAATATTCTAGGTCAATTGTCTCTAATTCTTCTTCAATGGTGGGGCTAGGTTGCGGGAGTTCCTCTTGATAGAGGTCAATCAGCCCAAATAGATCATTGATGGAATCTTGGACAGCACCAACGTTGCCAATAATACAGCCGACGGGATTGTTGATTTCGTGAGCGACACCGGCAACTAAGTTCCCCAAGGCTGACATTTTTTCACTTTGGACTATTTGTAATTGAGCATTTTGCAGGTCGGTGAGGGTCTGCTTGACTTGATTGTAAAGCCGGGCATTTTCTAGAGAAATAGCCACTTGGGAGCAGAGAAAGTCGAGAATAATGATGCGATCGCTGGTAAACACACCACTGGTTAAGCGATTGTTGAGATACAAAATACCGACCAAATTTCCTTGATTGAGAACGGGTAAACACAGCACACTTTTAGGCTGCTGTAGTGTCAAATAATTATCAATTACGGGTAAATCGGTTTCTAGATCGTCAATCACCACGACTTTGTGAGTGTTTTTGACATATTGAATCAGTTTGACGGGGAGATTGGGGTTGTTTTCCAGGGGTTCGGAGTAGAGTAGAGTTTCGGTGGGTGTGGCGATCGCCCGTACTTCCCAAACTTGATTCTCCGAAGGTAAGATTAAGGCACAGCGATCGCCCCCCGAATTTTGCAGAATAATCTGAGTCAATTGGTGGATCAGATCCTCTAACTGAATTGTTCTCGAAAGTGCTTGGGAAGCTTTGAGAATGGCGGCAAAATCGAGGGTTGTATTGATGCTGGAACTGCTAGAACTCTTGCGGGTGTTGGAGTGAAGGGAATAGGCTGGTGTGGCGATCGTTGCTAGTGTGCCGAACATTGTCATCGAGGGATCGGACTGCTGCAAAATCGGGCGGAGCAATTCGGGATAGCGGTTTTCCAAATCATCAGTTTTGGCTTTTGCTCCCCAACGGGCATAGCAGTAATAGGCTTCTTGCATATAACCTGCGGCAACTTTCTCTTTACCCCAATTGAGATAGAATTTGGCTGCTAGTTCGTTTGCTAAAGCTTCTTCGTTAATATATTCGTTGGCTTTTGCTCCAAAAATGGCGCGATCGTAGCAATCCCCTGCTTCATAATTTTTGCCTAACACCCGACATTTTTCGGCTGCTACCAAATCAACCTTATGTTGGTAATTCATCGGGGCATTCTGCGCCCAGCGATGTAGGATTGTTTCATGGCTTGCTGCTCGCTCAAGTATTTCGGCTTGCTGGGGTTCTGGCTGGGTGGGGCAGAGTGCTACGTACGTTAGGGCGGCATAAAAATGGAAAATAGGAACGTGAGCCAATCCCGATATTGCTATCAAACAGGGCTTGATTGCGGCGATGTACTCCAGGGCAGCCTGATAATTGCCAAAGTAGTAGGCAAGCAGCAGTTTGTAGCTGTAGGCAAGGGCGATGCCCATAAAATCATTATTCTGGTGGTGCTTCGGCAGCATCACCGCTTCATCGTAGCTAGTCCCAATTAAGCGATCGGGTTGGTTCACCGTTTCCCTCAAATGCTCCACCGTTTGCCGCACCAAGTCTACAAAAATCTGCGATGAATTCTGTTTCACTTGGGCGAGGTTAGCACTGTAAGCAATTAATTCATAGCCCAACGTCTCTAGGTCTACACCTGAGTAAAATGCAGTAAAGGCATAGCAGGAGATCCCATAACCAGCATAGAGAAAACTACCTGTCTCCATACCTGTGCTGTAGCTTTCTTTTAGCATCGGTATCGTTGCCCTGAGCGCTTGCTGGTGATGTTGGATGAAAGACGCAAACAGATTGAGGGTGATGGACTTTGTTGCCTGAACATTAAATTGCTCTACCAATGAGAGCGCTAAGGAGCCAAACTCATAGCCTGTTTCAATTTCGCCCAAAAAAGCGCACAGTACCAGTCCATGAAGCACATAACCAACTGTCGAAGTGGGTGCATTACCAAACTGGATAGACAACCTCACCATCGCCGCACTCAACAGAGGCAATAATCCGGGCATTCCTTGGATTATAGGGGGAAATAAGGTACCTAACAGTTGCATCGCAGCAAGAGCAACGGGATCGCTCATCACAGGTAAATCAATCAACTCGCCAATTTCTCTACCCTGGAGTTGGTTGCTAAGATATTGTAAGGCTTTACCAATCTTGGCTTCGTCTACTTCCGTGGCGAGTTCTACTCCTAATTGGGCTAGGGCGTTTCTTCCGACTGCGATCGCTTCTAATATTTGGTTTTGGGATGTTTGTGCAGCGATTTGAATTTCGTAAATTTTCACTTTGTCAAAAATTGTCTGCGCCTGCTGCAATACTAATGCAGCAAGATGTTCCATGCCGTCAAAATCACCATTCAAATAGCTGGCTTCCGTTGCTGCCACATGGAGGTTGAAGGCTAATTCGTACTCTGTTTTCCAGCAGTCTGGTTGTAATAGCTCAATCCCTGTTTTGAAATAACCCCTTGCGGCGGCATAGGCTGTGGAATTTTTCGCCTTACCTCCAGCGTTCAAATTCATCTGTGCTAATTCTGTCCGTTCCGACGGTTGAATCATCAGATATTTGCCAACATTCAGATGATTGACAATATCAAACAGTCTCTCTTCCTTTGTACTCGGTGACGCATCTTGTAGCAAAAGTTGCCCGATTTGCAGATGAGTAATTTGTTTTTGGTCATCGGGAATCAGGGAATAAGCAGCTTGTTGAACGCGATCGTGGAGGAACTTATAATTGAGCGTTTCAGTTTGTGTGTTTTGGGTTGTATCCAATTCGCCCATATAGAACTTATAAATTTCACTTTGGGGAATAATCAGCCCTTCCTGTAAGGCTTTCCAAAGGGCGACGGCGGCATCAGATTCCGATTGTTGGGAGACGATCGCCAGAGTATTCAAATCGAACTGTGCGCCAATACAAGCGGCTAATTTGAGAATATCTTGGGTGTCAGAGGGCAGTTTTTGTAACTGTGATGCCATAAATTCCACGACATCATCGGATATGGCAACAGTGCGAATCTCTGCCAGATCGCACTGCCACCCCCCCGTAGCCCCCCCTTGGTAAGGGGGGGTTGGGGGGGTGAACTGAATCAATCCATCTTGATACAATGCTTTGAGAAACTGGGTGGCAAAAAAGGGATTGCCTTTTGTTTTGAGGGCAATCAGTTCTGTCAAGGCTTGCGCGCTCAAAATATGGCAGTTGAGGGTGTCAGCGACTAGCTGGTTTAAGCTACCCTGGCTGAGAGAACCCAAAGTAATAGTATTGATGGTGGCGTTGGCTTTAGCGATCGCATCTAAGGTCAACATTAAGGGATGCGCTGGTGAAACTTCATTATCTCGGTAAGCCCCGATCGTTAATAAATAGCGACTTTCCGACTCATTCATCAAAAGTTGTATCAAATTGAGTGAGGCAGAATCAGCCCACTGTAAATCATCCAAAAACATCACCAATGGATGTTCTTTAGTTGTGAAGACTTGAATGAACTTTTGGAACAGTAAATTAAATCTATTTTGTGCCGCAGTTCCTGATAGTTCTGTAGCGGGTGCTTGCTTACCGATGATGCGTTCTAATTCGGGAATCACCTCAATCATTACCTGCCCATTGTCCCCTAGCGCCTGAAGAATCTGAGTTTTCCAGATGTGTAATTCGCGATCGCTTTCACTAAGCAACTGCCACATTAAATCGCGGAATACTTGCACAAAGGCAGAGAAGGGAATATTGCGGTTGAATTGGTCAAATTTGCCTTTGATAAAATAACCGCGTTGCCGGACAATGGGTTTATGAACTTCGTTGATAACTGCGGTTTTTCCAATACCGGAAAACCCAGCTACCAGCATCATTTCTGTTGCACCTTCGCTAACACGCTCAAATGCTTGCAGTATGGTTGATACTTCGGCTTCTCTTCCATAGAGTTTGTCGGGGATGAGGAAGCGATCGCACAGATCCCTCGTCCCAACATCAAAGCTATCAATCGAACCAGTTTCTTGAATTTGAGTTAAACAATTTTCTAAATCAAACTTTAGTCCCAATGCACTCTGATATCTATCTTCGGCATTTTTTGCCATCAATTTGCTGACTATTTCTGAGAATACAGGCGGGATTTCTGGGTTAATTTCATGTACTAAAGGCGCTGCTTTGGCAAGATGACAATGCACCAATTCCATCGGTTCATTTGATGGAAATGGTAAAACTCCAGTGAGTAACTCGTAGAAAGTTACACCCAAAGAATAGAAATCTGTGCGGTAGTCGATTCCCCGGTTCATTCTCCCTGTTTGTTCTGGAGAAATATAAGCTAGTGTCCCTTCTAAAACATTAGGATTGACAAGTGTCTGTGTTTCTCGTGGGAGTAAAGATGCTATACTAAAGTCAATTAATTTGACTTGTTTGGTTTCTGGATTAATAAGAATATTGGCGGGTTTGATGTCTTTATGTATAATCCG